>JAJDOJ010000125.1 GCA_022340215.1 Gammaproteobacteria bacterium | reverse complement strand
GCGTCCGACCAGAGCGAACCCCACCTCTCAACCGAGATCGAGCAGACCCGGCGCCTGTTGTCGGGGCTGGGACACGATCCCGATCGCTTGGTCCTGAGGGAACCGGGAGACTTGACCGGCGCCGCAGACCGACCGGCGACCGAGAGGCTCTCAGGCATCGGCATCTCCCCTGGGGGGCGGGAGACAGACAAGCGCGCCCGGGTGACGGCGGCGCTCGCCGCCCTGATGGGGGATCCGCCGGTTGTCCCGGACGGAATCCTGGCGCTCCCCGAAGGCGCCCCCTTCGGGGAGGTATTGGTGGACCAGACACGCTGCACCTTGTGCATGGCCTGTGTTCGTGTGTGCCCGAGAAAGGCATTGCGCGGGGAGACCGTGTGCGACGGCGGCGCACCCGCCGCACTGGCCTTCGTCGAAAACGACTGCGTTCAGTGCGGGCTGTGTCGCGAGGCCTGTCCCGAGTCAGCGGTCACGCTGGCTCCCCGGTTCGTCTTCGACCCCGCGGTGCGCACCGGGGTGCGGATGATCAACGAGAGCGACATGGCTCTGTGTCTCAACTGCGGGGCGCCGGTCGCCAGCGAGGCCATGACCCGGCGGATGGAAGAGCGGCTCCGAGCGCACCCCATGTTCGCCGGAGACGCGCTGAAGCGCCTGCGTCTGTGCGAGGCCTGTAAGGCAGCCTCGGCGGCGGGTGTGCGGTTGACGCGGTTTTCCGGTGATGGCTCGGGTGATGAGCGCGGCTAGGTGTTGTGCATGCGGCGCCCGTGTCAGCACCGCTCAGCCCTACGGCATGTTATTCCTCCGGCGCGGGATTATCGGCCTGATCCTGGGGTTGCTGATCGGCGCTTCGCAGGCGGAGGCGGAGCGCTGTACCGCCTGCCATCAGGACCGTACCCGGGGATTCAGCCAGGGTCATCGCTTCGGTGCTGAGCATTGTTCAGTGTGCCACGGCGGCAACACTGAGGCCGAAGGCGCTGAGGCGGCGCATGCGGGGATGGTCCGGTTTCCGGGGGATCTCGAAACTGCGGGAAAGACATGTGCCCCCTGCCACGCGGACAAGGTCGACTCGGTGTCCGCGGGCCTCATGCACACGGGTGCCGGGATGATCGCCAAGACGCGCGAGGTCTTCGGTGAGGAGCCTCTTGCCGGCGCAGCGCACGCTTTCGACCGGCTGTCGGGAACGCCGGCGGACTCCCTGCTGCGAAAGCTCTGCGCCTCGTGCCACCTGGGCCAGGCGAAGCGAAGACACGCGCTCGATCCGGTGCGTGACCGGGGTGGCGGTTGCCTCGCCTGTCACATCAACGACTATCCGGACAATGCCCATCCACCGCTCAGTGCCCGCGTCGAGGACGCACGCTGCTTCGGTTGTCACTCGCGCTCCGGACGCATCTCCCTGAGCTATGCGGGGTTGGCCGAAGTGGAATCTGCCAACGTCGCAGGCGAGCGTGCGGGCCGTCTGTCCGACGGTCGCCTGGTCGTCTCCCGCCAGGCAGACACCCACCATGCCGCCGGCATGGCCTGCATCGATTGCCATACCGGTAGCGGACTCATGGGCGGCATCGGCAATACCCTGTACCAGACCGACGCGGTGGACATCGCCTGCGAGGATTGTCACGACAATCGGAATCCCCGGGGAAGTCTGAAGGACTGGGGGAAAAACCAGATGGCGTTTCCCGGGGTCCTTCCCTTCCCTGCCGATCCCGGGCAGGAATTCCTCACGACCGCGCGCGGCGGCAGTGTGCTCTGGCATATCGAGGTTCGCGAAGAAGGTCTGTATCTGCACCCCAAGCTCCGGGACGGGCGCCTGAGGATCCCCGAGGTGAAGCCCGATCACCATGCCCCGGCGCGAGTACACGAACGTCTCACCTGTTCGGCCTGCCACAGCGGCTGGGCGCCGCGCTGCACGGGTTGCCATATCAGCTACACCAATACCGAACCGCAGTGGGATCATGTCGATCAGGCACTCACCGCTGGGCGCTGGCACGAAAAGCGCTGGGGGATCGGGACCGGCGCGCCCACCCTCGGAATCACATCGGATGGCCGGATCGCACCCTTCGTCCCCGGGATGATCCTGACCATCGAGGACGGAGACACGGGGAGCAGCCGGTTTCAGCGGCGCTTTGCACGAAGCTCGCCTCACACCACCGACGCGTCACGTGACTGCGAGTCCTGCCACGACTCGAGCGAGGCACTCGGACTCGGCGCGGGGCGACTGACCAAGGCGGCGCGAGGCTGGCGTTTTTCACCGGCTCAGCCTCCAGGGCTCGATGGGCTGCCGGGCGACGCCTGGACCGGTTTCGATCGCCGCTACCCCCCGGGTCGTTCCACTCGGACCGGAGGAACGTCCTTGGGTTATGATGAAATGGTTCGGATACTGGAAGCGGATATGAGTACCGGTTCAATCACGCAGACGCATCTCGGGCCAGGTCAGGGACCCGAATACGGAGGCGACTCCCGCTGATGGCGTTCCTCTATCAATATATCGGACGGCGGCTTGGGAACCGAGGCATCACGGCTCGGCAACGGGCAGGGCATCGCGACCATGGAGGCGCGTACCGAACGGTTGCGAGGTAAGCTGCGGATCCACAACGACGGCCGGGACGGGGTCGACATCAATCTGGAGTTTCCCATCGATGCAGAGTATTGAGCCGGCCGGACGGCACGATCAACCGGTCGAGGTGCTGATCGTCGACGATCACCCGATCTTCCGCCAAGGGATAAGACATCTGCTTGAGTCGGAGCAAGGGGTCCGGGGAATCGGCGAGGCCGGCAGCATCGAAGAGGCCACGGGCTGGCTGAAGGCCAGGCACGTCGATGTGATACTGCTGGACCACAATCTGCCCGACGTCAACGGCGTGGACGGCATGTCGCGCCTGTTTCAGATACAGGGAGACCTGCAGGTGATCGTGCTGACAGTATGCGACGACGACGATGTGCTGATACGGGCCATCCGTTCTGGCGCCTGCGGTTACATGCTGAAGGATGTCCCGCCGGAACGACTGATCGAAGCCATCAAGGCGGCCGGCAGGGGTGAGTGCCGCGTGTCGGGCAGCCTGGTACGAAGCCTGTTCGCGCGTGCCAGCCGCTCCGAAGGGAGTCGGCAGGGACAGGGCGCCGACAACGCGCTGCCCTGCATCCTTCCGGGTGGAGAGGCCCTGACACAGCGGGACAGGGAGGTGCTGGCCTGCCTCATCAAGGGTGAGAGTAATAAGGAGATCGCGCGAGATCTGGGCCTCTCGCCCAACACTATCCGAAACCAGCTGCAGCGACTGCAGGGACGGTTCGGTGCGAGGAACCGAGTGCAACTCGCCCTGCTTGCACGGGATTGTTGCCGCGGATAGACGTAGCCGATCTGCCACAACGGTCGTCTGCCGAACGGTCGAAAGCATGATGCGCCGGACATAACAGTTTGTCGCAGCGCATTAGAATCGTTAATAGTACATCTATACCATCGAGATATTGGAATTCTGTGGCCATACTGCGTTCAGTATTCGGGGACTGGGGTATCGACGCCGTCCCAACTGACAATCTGTTATCAGCTTCAGGGGCCCGTATTGCAGGCCCTGAACATGAGGGAGACAGATGCGTGCAGGCGCAAGGAGCGCAGCGACCGAGACATATCAAGTCGATAGGCGAGGAAGCGAGCACCGCACAACGCGGCGATGCTCCGTTGCAGCCATTTGTTCAGGGCTTCCTCTAGGGCATCAGGGTCACGACCGGTACGAAGATTCCGCGGTTGAGGGCCGCATCGACAGCACCTCGGCGGGTGCGTCACCGATGTCAGCCAATTGTCGCCTCGAGGCCGTGTTCACGGAGAGCGGGCACAAGAATATTGCGGTCGATGTGTTCGGTTGATCCGGTCGACGGCAAACGCCGCCGTGATGATTTCCAGACCTGAGGCGATTTCTGTCAAATGACATACCATCCTGCTTGTCTTTTCGTCCGTCCTCTGTGTTGCGACAACAGTGACATAGTTCGACTATGCGCCTGTTGTCGCGTCTTGATGACGAACGATCCCGGCGCGGCGCTGTCCCTGCTTTGCTTGGGCACCGGTCTTGGGCTTCCTGCCCAAGCCGTTC
>JAJDOJ010000124.1 GCA_022340215.1 Gammaproteobacteria bacterium | reverse complement strand
GCAGTGAACGGCTTGGGCAGGAAGCCCAAGACCGGTGCCCAAGCAAAGCAGGGACAGCGCCGCGCCGGGATCGTTCGTCATCAAGGCGCGACAACAGGCGCATAGTCGAACTATGCAACGGTTGTCGCAACACAGAGGACGGACGAAAAGACAAGCAGGATGGTATGTCATTTGACAGAAATCGCCTAAGGAATCCCGGCGACGCGGTTTCCGCACGCCGCACCCATGTTGAATGTGAGCCGAAATCACTGTTCGGGTAAAAGGAAGGCCCGGACCTGGCCGCCGGAAACGATGCCGGTTTGAGGGGTCGATCGGTTGCGATTCCGCTTTGGGACTCAATGAACGAACCCGGGAACATTGTTACCTCCCTCGGCTCCAAATTCTTCAGGCCCTGAGAAATCCCGCTTCGGCTCAACTCGATCACGAAGAGAACCCGTGCACCGATACACGCTTCCCAACCACATTCCATCTTTTCTGGTCCTGGTGTTGCTCGCCGGTCCGGTTTCGCCACCGGTGTTCGCAACGTCTGCCGGCGAGTCGGCTCCAGCAGTCGTAGTCTCCGAGGTTCGAAAGGACCGGTACGTCGACCGGGTCGAGGCCCTGGGTACGCTCAAGGCCAACGAGTCCGTCGACTTGTCTGCCTCTGTGACCGAAACCGTGGTAGACATCCGCTTCGATGACGGGGACCGGGTCGAGAAGGGGCAGCTTCTCGTCGAGATGAACAGCGGCGAGGAGCGCGCCGAGTTGCAGGAGCTGCGCGTGACGGTGGCCGAGGCCAAGCGGCAGTACAACCGTGTACGGGCGCTGGGCGCGACGGGCACCGAGACCGAATCCCTGATCGACGAGCGCAAGCGAGAGTGGGAAGCCGCGAAGGCCCGCCTGGCCGCAGTGGAGTCGAGAATCGCCGACCGTCGCATCACCGCGCCCTTCTCCGGGGTTATCGGCCTGCGTGATCTGAGTGTCGGCGCCCTGGTCGAACCGGGTGACTTGATCACCACGCTGGACGACGATTCCGTCATGAAGCTGGAGTTCCCCGTACCGAGCATCTATCTGCAGACACTGCGTCCCGGTCAGGCGATCGAGGCGACCGCACAGGCCTACGAGGGACACAGGATCGAGGGCAAGGTCAGTTCGATCGACAGCCGTGTCGATCCAGCGACACGTTCCATTCGCGTCCGGGCCATATTGCCCAACCCCCACCGCAACCTCAAACCGGGGATGCTGATGCGGATCGAACTGTTCAGAAACCCGCGTGAGGCACTGGTCGTCCCCGAAGAGGCGCTGGTACCGCTCGGCACCAGGCAATTCGTCCTGCTGGTGGACGAGATGGACGGGAACAGGGTGTCCCGGCGGGAGGTTCGGATCGGCGCGCGGCGGCCCGGAGAGGCCGAGGTCCTGGAGGGCCTCGAGGTCGGTGACAAGGTCATTACCCAGGGCACGCTCAAGGCCCGCCCCGGGCAGCCGGTGAGGATCATTGCGGTCAGCGATGGCAGCATGCCGCTCGGCGAATTCCTGAAGTCCCTGCCGGAATAGGCGAGTCATGTTCCTTTCCGACTTCTCGGTCACGCGTCCGGTCCTGGCCTCCGTGATGTCGCTGCTGCTGATCACCTTCGGGCTGATCTCCTTCGAACGACTGCCGCTGCGCGAATACCCCGACATCGACCCGCCGGTCGTTTCGATCGAGACCCTCTATCCGGGGGCGGCCGCCAACGTGGTGGAAACCCGAATCACCAACCCGATCGAGGACCGCATCGCGGGCGTGGAGGGAATACGCTCGGTCGCCTCGACCAGCGAGGACGGCCGTTCGAACATCACGGTCGAATTCGACGTCGGCCGGGATATCGACGCGGCGGCGAACGACATACGCGACCGCGTCTCGGGGGTGATGGACGAATTGCCCGAGGAGGCGGATCCGCCCGAGATTCAGAAGGTCGACAGCAACGACGACGTCATCATGTGGCTGAACCTCGTGGGCGACGACATGAGCGTACCGGAACTGACGGACTACGCCGAGCGTTACCTGGTCGACCGCTTCTCGGTGCTCGACGGTGTCGCAAGGGTCCGGATCGGCGGCGGACAGACCTGGGCGATGCGGGTGTGGCTCGATCGCCAGAAGCTGGCCGCACGTGGCCTGACCGTGGCCGATGTCGAGGCCGCACTGCAGGCCGGCAACGTGGAACTGCCGGCCGGCAGCATCGACTCCGACCTGCGGCAGTTCACGGTCCGGACCGAGCGGTTGTTCACGAACGCCGACGACTTTTCCCAACTGGTGCTGGCGCAGGGTGAGGACGGTTACCTGGTGCGCCTCGGGGACGTCGCGCGAATCGAGCGCGGCACGAACGAGGATCGCCTGTTCTTCCGTGGCAACACGGTGCCCATGGTCGGGATCGGCATCATCAAGCAATCCACCGCCAACACCCTGGCCGTCGCCGAGGCCGCAAAGGAGGAGATGCGGCGGATCAACGAGGGTCTTCCCGACGGGCTAGCGATCAAGCAGAGCTACGACAGCTCGGTGTTCGTGCAGGGCGCTATCGACGAGGTCTACAAGACCCTTTTCATCGCCATCGCCCTGGTGATCGGCGTCATCTACCTGTTTCTCGGCAGCGCGCGCGCCATGCTCGTACCTGCGGTAACCGTCCCGGTCTCCCTGATCGCCACCTTCATGGTGCTGCTCGCACTCGGGTTCTCCATCAACATCCTCACCCTGCTCGCGCTGGTGCTCGCCATCGGCCTGGTGGTGGACGATGCCATCGTGGTGCTGGAGAACATCCACCGGCGCATGGAGGAGTATGGCGAGACCCGTCTGGTGGCGGCATTTCGGGGAACACGGCAGGTCGGGTTCGCGGTCGTCGCGACCACGGTCGTGCTGATCGCCGTGTTCGTGCCGATCGCATTCCTGCAGGGAGACATCGGCCGGCTGTTCTCCGAGTTCGCCCTGACCATGGCGGCCGCGGTGGGTTTCTCCAGCTTTGTCGCGCTGTCCCTGTCGTCGATGCTCGCCTCCCGTGTTCTGCCTCAGGACGGCGGCCGGGCGCGTCTGTCCGGGCGCATCGACTGGCTGTTCGGCAAGGTCAGGGACGGGTACGGCATCGTGCTGCGAGGCGCCTTGCGTCACACCTGGATCGTCGGCCTGGTCTTCGCCGGCATCGTCGGTGCGTCGTACTGGCTGCTCGAGCGCATCCCGAGCGAGTACGCCCCCAAGGAGGACCGCGGGGTCTTCTATCTCATGGTGACTGGGCCCGAGGGTTCGTCTTACGAGTACATCGCGAACTACATGACCGAGATCGAGCGGCGCATGATGCCCCTGGTCGAGGCAGGCGAGATCGAACGGCTGCTGGTGCGGGCGCCGAGGGCCTTCAGCAATTTCGAGATCTTCAACACCGGGATCGTCATCAACGTGCTGACCGACTGGTCGCAGCGGCGATCCGCGTGGGAGATCATGGACGATGTCCGCAAGCGACTCGGGGACCTGCCGGGGATCAAGTCGTTTCCGGTGATGCGTCAGGGGTTCGGGGCGCGGATACAGAAGCCCGTGCAGTTCGTCATCGGCGGAGGGACCTACGAGGAGCTCGCCCAATGGCGCAACACGCTGGTGAAGAAGATCAACGAGGACAATCCCGGTCTGGTCGGACTCGACTGGGACTACAAGGAGACCAAGCCGCAGATCCGCGTCATCATCGACTACGACAGGGCCGCCGAGATGGGCGTTACGGTCGACGAAATCGGCCGAACACTGGAAACCCTGCTTGGCTCGCGGCGAGTCACGACCTATATCGATGCGGGAGAGGAGTACGATGTCATCCTCGAGGGAGAACGCGACGCACAGCGCACACCGACCAATCTGCAGAGCATCTATGTCCGTTCGGAACGCTCGGGCGAGTTGATCCCGCTCTCGAATCTCGTCACGCTGGAGGAATTCGCCGACTCCATCAAACTCAACCGCTACAACCGTGTCCGTGCCATCACGCTCGAGGCCAACCTGGCCGACGGGGTCTCGCTCGGCAGTGCGCTCGAGAGCCTCGAGACCCTGGCCAGGGAACACCTACCCGGCAAGGTGATCATTGACTACAAGGGCCAGTCCCGGGATTTCAAGTTCGCGAGCGCCGCGATCGCGTTCACCTTCGTGCTCGGCCTGGTGGTCGTTTTTCTGGTACTCGCGGCCCAGTTCGAGAGCTGGATCCATCCTCTGGTCATCATGTTGACCGTACCGTTGGCGATGGCAGGCGCCCTGCTAGGGCTGTATCTGACCGGGCAGACGCTCAACCTCTACAGCCAAATCGGTCTGATCATGCTCGTCGGGCTCGCGGCGAAGAACGGCATCCTGATCGTGGAGTTCGCGAATCAGCTTCGGGACGCCGGCAGGCCCTTTCGCGAGGCGCTGCTCGAGGCATCGTGCGTGCGGCTGCGCCCGATCATCATGACCGGCATCACCACCGCCGCGGGCTCCATTCCCCTGCTGCTGTCAACCGGCGCCGGTACGGAAACCCGTGTGGCGATCGGTACCGTCATCCTTTCCGGTACGCTGGCGGCGACCTTGTTCACCCTTTTCGTGGTCCCGGTCGCCTACGACCTCCTGGCGCGACACACGGGATCGCCAAAGCGGGTCAGGCGACAACTGGACAGGGAACTGGCTGAGGAAACACCTCAGGAGTGAGGCAATTATAGGAAGGTCGAACCCCCGTCGGTGCACCAGGGGACCTGCTTAGGCGATTTCTGTCAAATGACATACCATCCTGCTTGTCTTTTCGTTCGTCCTCTGTGTTGCGACAACAGTGACATAGTTCGACTATGCGCCTGTTGTCGCGCCTTGATGACGAACGAAAATCCGGCGCAATCTGGTA
>JAJDOJ010000123.1 GCA_022340215.1 Gammaproteobacteria bacterium | reverse complement strand
GATCCACGTCGGGCTCAAGGCCGGCGCCACCCGCTGGCGAGCGTGCTGGCCATCGCCACCGCGGCAGTGCTGTGCGGGGCACGCGGTTACAAGGCCATCGCCGATTGGGCCAAGGCGTTAAGCCCGCGGGCGCGGGCGCGGGCTCGTCCATCGATCAGGAGCGAAAGTTCTCGACCCAGGCGTTGTCGGTAACAACCCAAGGTTCTTCAGGCAACATCTCGGGATCACCCTCCGAAGGTCTCGTGCTGAGCGCCGACGGCACTCAAGGCTCCGGCACCGCGGTCTTCGAAGGCAGCTACAGCGTCTCATCGTTCTCCGATGTCTTCGGCATTGCTTTCGACACCCAATGGGCCCAACCGGCCGACGGCGGTTACGTCGTTTTCACCGTCGATGCGTCCGAAGATCAGGACACGCAGGAGGCCATCCTGGTCTTCGACGGCAAATCGATGCCCACCGGCCCTCGCCCGATGTCGTTCAACGCCGACATCTCCAGTGCCGACTTCTTCGTCTACTACGTGCCGGCCGCCAAGAGCGACAAATGAACAGTGAAAGTCAGTAACTTCAGGGCAGTGAACTCGAAGTGCGAATCGGACTGCACTTGTATCCTGTGGGTCCCGAATATCCGAGTCATTTGATATTGTTGACGTTCTCCTGGCCATAGGCGATCCTCGATCCCATGGTTCGACTGGTCCGTTTCCTGCTATTACTGCTCGGCGTGACGTTTCGAACGCGAGGCTCACTTCAAGTCGAAGTCGCAGCCCTTCGTCATCAGTTGCTGCTGTATCGGTCCAACCGGAAACGACCCCACATCACACCCGCAGATCGGCTCAGGACCGCGGTCGCCGACGTGGAGATCTTTTCTCAATTCCCACGCCAGAGATCTGGTGTCAGTCGATTTTTTCGTCGTCCCGACTGTCACTTTCAGAGTCTTCTTCGTGTTCCTTGTGCTCGCCCATGGTCGGCGTCACGTCGTGCACTTCAACATGACAGAGCATCCGACGGCCCAATAGACCGCGCAAACGAAGCCTTCCCCTTCGACACCGCACCCAGGTATCTGTTGCGGGATCGAGGCGCAATCTATGGCGAAGCGTTCCGACGTCGTGCAAGCAGCCTTGATATCGGCGAGGTCCTTACTGCTCCTCGCTCACCGTGGCAAAACCCGTATGTCGAAAGGCTGATCGAGAGTATCCGTCGCGAGCTTCTCGATCACACGATCGTTCTTAACGAACGACACCTCAAACGCATGCTTTCGGGCTACTTCGACGACTACCATCGTTGGCGTACCCATCGATCGTTGGATATGGATTTCCCTGCTCGTCGAGCTGCCCGGCCAACTCGGACAGCCCAGGCGATCGAGTCTCCGGTTGTGGGTGGATTACACCACTACTACCTTCCAAAGGTTGCAGGAGTTTTCGGGACCCACAGAGCTCGATACCGACCAGCACCGCACCCCCATCACAGGAATAGCAGAATCGTGAAGTAGTGGCAAACGCTGCCCGCCAGCACGAACAGATGCCAGATCCCATGGGACCTGGGGTACCAGTGGTTGAGGACGAAAAACAGGATGCCTGCCGTGTAGAAGATCCCACCCGCCAGCAGCCAGCGAAATCCCGTCGGCGGCAGGGTGGTGAGCAACGGGTCCAGGGCGAGAAGGCAGAGCCAGCCCATGACCAGATAGATAATGACGGGTACCACTCTTGGCCCCTTGCGCGGCAGCGCGTCCAGGAGGATCCCGAACACCGCCAGCCCCCAGATCGCGCCGAACATCCACCAGCCCAAGGCGCCTCTCAGCGCTACCAGGGTGAACGGGGTGTAGGTCCCCGCGATCAGCAGGTAGATGGCCTGGTGGTCCAGCACCCGGAGTACCCGTTTGGCGGGGCCGTCCAACGCGTGATAGAGGGTGGAGAAGAGATAGAGCAGGAACAGGGTGAAACCGTAGACGCTGTGGCTCAGGATCTTGCGCGTATCGCCATCCATCGCAGCATATGTGACGAGGACCACGCCTCCGGCGAGTGCGAGGGCCGCGCCGATCAGGTGGCTGATGCTGTTGAATCGTTCGCCTTTGTACATGCCGGTATATACTTGCGGCATCGTCACTCGCTCCGCTTGCATCCGAACGGCGACGCAATCACCGCGACGCGCGTTTGTTTTCCACCGCGTCTGCCGCAGCAAATCGCATACCGATCGAACTGCGTGCCGGTGATCGTCCGCGCTCTGCGCTTTGGCCAAGCCTGACCGGTCGAAAACAGCCGGCCCGTGCGGTGGATTTCCGACTTGGTCGGACTTGCGCCGACGCTTGACTGGTCGGGCCAAGTCTTTTCTCCGGCTGCGCACGCCCCCATTCCCGGAAAGGTTCAGGAGGTTTGCTCCATGCTTGTCACCCTGCGCCAGATCATGCGCCAAGTCCATGCCGCGCCGACGTTGGACGACGCCCTGGTAGTCATCATCCGGCAGGTAAAGAAGGCCGTGCGGGTCGACGCCTGCGCCGTCTATCTGACCGATGTGGAACGGGATGACTTAGGCGATTTCTGTCAAATGACATACCATCCTGCTTGTCTTTTCGTTCGTCCTCTGTGTTGCGACAACAGTGACATAGTTCGACTATGCGCCTGTTGTCGCGCCTTGATGACGAACGAAAATCCGGCGCAATCTGGTACGCCATTTTCCGGCAATCGCCTTATCAACCTCGCTCCAGGAAGACGGTCAGAACCCCGGTGTAACCGTAGAGACGATTGTGCGATATCTCACCGTTGGCGTAGAAACCGGCAAGCGGCAGGTCCCCGAGTTCTTCGCGCACGATGGAGAGTTCCGCCGAGTCCGGCCCGAACAGGTTTTCTCCCCTGCCGAGGCAGCTGAAATACAGAGCGCCCGCGGGTTCGCCGTCGATTCTCGACCTGACGCTGGCCAGCATTCGCCTGAGGTCCTCTCTGGCGGTATCCGCATCGCGTCTCGCGAATTGCAACTGCATCCCTTCGGCGAGATGGTCACCGATCGCCAGGGCGCCATTGTCCGGGTCGATTCCGAGCAGGTTCCGCACCAGGTAGTCGCCGGTGTCGGATCCGGGAATGTGCAGGGCCGCAAAGATATAACCCGCCATGCGCCGTGGATCCCGCGCCAGGATATCGCCGACTTCCTCGTTCAGCACCTCAAGGGCGGGGCGCCCGTCGAGGCGTGTCAGAATATGCGCGTCAGCGCCCGTTACCTCGTGACGGTGCCCGAACAGGGTACAACCCTGAGTCACGCCGGTGACGACGGGAACACTACCGGAGAACAACACGCCAGAGAGGCCATTTTCGCTACGATCACCGGCGATCTGAACCAGATCGTTTCCCTGCGACGAACTGAGGCCGCCGACCAGGAACCCGCCCTCCATTCCCGCGCTGAGGCCGGCAATCAGTGCCGGCATCCGCGGGTTGCGCGGGTCGCCGTGAACCACCCCGAACGAACTGAGGTGAGCGTCGCGCCACGCCCGGCTGGCATCCAGCCCGGCCGAGACATCATCGTAGACGGCGGGTAACAAACGGAAGCTGTCGGCCTCGATATCGGTAACGAGAACGCTGATCGCAAGGCGTCCATAGCTCTCGATGCCGCTACCGATGAGTCCCCCGGCGACACTGCCGACCCAATGATCGACCGGCGTCTGATCGCGAAGCCGATCGAGTATCCCATCGATATGGGGCGCCAGCTCACCATCGAAATAGAGGAATCCCAGCCCCGCCGACTCCGGCACCCCGCGCAGGGACGACAGCAGGTCGCTTATCAGCGTGTCCGGCTCACTACCCTTTAGGAATACATGCTGGAACATGGCCATTAAGAGCGCTCATCAATCCGATTCATAAGTACAGTCTACGCTCCATCGCACAGCTGGGTCGACGAGATCCCGCTTGGTCATCGATCCAGAACTCACTTTCCGGCGGGTTTTGCCGTGCTGGCACCCGGCCAGTGCGGCAGCGGAGGGCAAACCCAAATAACCTAAATATTGTCATTCCACATGGATCCTCTGGTTTCTCGAACTGCACAATCGATCACAGAACGCGACTGAAAGGTACGACGGAGCCGAGGCGGAACTGGTCTCTATTAGTTTTTTATTATATATTTATCACTTGAATAGTTTCATGTTGCATACTCCCATGTGAGGAGTCGGGCGGAGAACGGCATATGAAGACCTTGTTTGACATGATGATAGGCGCAATTCTAGCGTTTCTACTCGGTGGCATCGCCGTCCATGGCGTCGCCGCCGAAGAGATCTGCGAACCCTTTGATGATGATCGTGTGAATCCCGAGATCCTGGCGGGAATGCTGGAGGCCGCCCAAGACGGATACCTGTACCGGATCCAGCCGGCCACCTCCAAGGTGGGTTTCTGCGTGACCAGCATGTTCGCACCGGTTAATGGCCAGTTCGACGAGTTTCGAGGCGGTCTGGCCTGGCAACCGGTAGCCGAGGGTCACAGTCAGGCGCTCGTGATGGTCCGTACCGACAGCCTCCACACCGAGAATGCCCTCGTCGACAAGATCATCAAGGGTGAAGGATTCTTCGACGCCAAACGTCACCCCGAGATCCTGTTCGTCAGCCGGGGCATCAAGTGGACCACCCCGAAGACCGCCGTAATGCACGGTGACCTGACATTGCGCGGTGTGACCCGTCCCGTCGATTTCGCGGTGGAACTGGCCGAAGGAGAAAGCCGGCCCGGTAAGGTGCAGAACGTCACGGTCAAGGCCACGACGTCCATTAATCGTTCCGACTTCGGGATCGGCAAGATGTCTAGGCTAGTCAAGGATGACGTTCGACTCTGCCTCAGTATCGACGCGATCCGTGTCAGCCCGGAATCCCTTAAACTCGACACCCGATCCGCCACCCGGACGGGTCAGGGAGCGGCCTGATCCTCATGTTGCTTCCCCGGTAGCGCAGCGCAGCCCCCCCCGGAGGGTGTCGAACGGTAATTCCCTTCGCTCCAACGGGAGTAAGCTAGGGGGGGCAAGACCGTATTCAGGATTGATAGAGTCCCTGGCGCCTGTGCCAGTCCTCGATGCTCTCGTCCGGATAGCGCGCGAAATGCCGGTGTCCCTCCCCCTGCGGGACCTCGACCCACGGAGCCGCAAAGTCGAGCATGATGTGGACCTGTTCGGGTGGTACGGGCAGGGGTGTATCGATCGCGGAAGCGAAAGGGTAAACCCACTGATCCCACCGGGGATCCGCGGTCCACAGGGCGCTGCCGCAGTCCCGGCAATAGTATCCCTTGCCGGGGCTCGGTTTAAGCTTTCCCGGATGCGCCTCGTCGTCGATCCGGTTCGCATGCGCGGCGGCGTGTTCCTCACCTTCGATCTCCAGTGTATCCGACTCAGCCATGATATTAATGGCGTATCCACCACCGCCTGCGGTCTTACGGCAGATGGAGCAGTAGCAACGCATGTAGGGATACGGCGTATGCGATACCGCCCGAAATCTCACCTGTCCGCAGTAACATGAACCTTCGATTTTCATCTCCGTCCTCCTATTGAGTCCCGGGGTGTTCTCCATCGGACCCCGGAGTTGGACATCCCCCGAACGGAATTGCCGGTCGACTTCAACGCGCTTTTCGACATCACGTACCGGTCAGCGCAGGTGCTTATAGTGATTGATCAGCCCGTTGGTCGACCCATCATGGTGACTTACAGGGTCGTTACCCTCGAGTTCCGGGAGAATGGTCTTTGCCAGGACCTTTCCCAACTCGACCCCCATCTGGTCGTAGGAGTTGATATTCCATATGACGCCCTGGGTAAAGATTTTGTGCTCGTAGAAGGCGATCAGGGTACCCAGTGTCTCAGGCGTGAGCTGTGGATACAGAAAAGAATTCGAGGGTCGATTCCCGGGAAAGGTCTTGGCAGAAGCCGCCAGCTCAAGCTCCTCTCCCCGTACGCCGTCAGCGGCCAGCTCGGCGTATGCCTCCTCACGGGTGCGACCCCGCATCAGCGCTTCGCTCTGGGCAAAGTAGTTGGAAACCAGAATTTGGTGATGGCGGCCTATATCGTTGTGGCTCCGGGCGGCGGCCAGAAAGTCGCAGGGTATCAGCCTGGTGCCCTGGTGAATGAGCTGGTAGAAGGCGTGCTGGCCGTTGGTGCCGGGCTGGCCCCAGATCACTGGCCCGGTATCGAGATCCACGGGGTCACCCTGGCGGGTGACGCGCTTGCCGTTGCTCTCCATGTCGCCCTGCTGGAAATAGTCTGCGAAATACTGCAGGTACTGATCGTAGGGCAGAATGGCGTGACTCTGTGCGTCGAAAAAGTTGTTGTACCAGATACCAAGCATGGCCATCAGCACGGGAATATTCTGCTTGAACGATGTGCTTCGGAAGTGTTCGTCGGCCCGGTGCGCACCCGTTAACAGCGCCTCGAAATGCTCCATGCCGAGATAAAGGGCGATCGACAGACCAATGGCCGACCAGAGCGAGTAGCGTCCCCCGACCCAGTCCCAGAACTCGAACATGTTTCTGGTGTCGATCCCGAATCTCGCCACCTCTTCCGCATTGGTGGACATCGCTACGAAATGCCTTGCCACGTGGCCCTCATCGACCGCCGAACGCAGGAACCACGCCCTCGCCGTGTGCGCGTTGGTCATGGTCTCGATGGTGGTGAAGGTCTTGGACGCAACCAGAAACAGTGTCGTGTCGGGGCTGACCCGCTTCAGGGTCTCGGCGATATCGGTTCCATCGACGTTGGAGACAAAATGAACCGCCAGGTCCGGCCTGGCGTAGGGCGTCAGGGCCTGGCACACCATCTTCGGTCCAAGGTCCGAGCCTCCGATACCGATATTGACGATGTCGGAAATCGGCTTGCCGGTATACCCTGTCCAGGCCCCGGAGCGAACCGCCTCGGAGAAATCACGCATCTTGACGAGTACCGCGTTAACCGCGGGCATCACATCGTCGCCATCAATCACGATGGGGCGGTTCGATCGATTGCGCAGCGCCACGTGCAGTACCGCCCGGTTCTCGGTGTTGTTGATCCTCTCTCCCGAGAACATTGCCTCGATCCGTTCCTCAAGACCTGCCTGCCCCGCCAGGGCGATCAGTTGCTCCAATACGGCCGCATCGATCCGGTTCTTCGAATAGTCGAACAGCATTTCGCCGAAGCGGGCCGAAAAACGCTCGAAGCGCCTGGCGTCATCGCCGAACGATCTGCGCATGTGGACGCCGTCCATCGCCAGTCGCAGCTTCTCGAGCGCCTGCCATGCTGGGAGTGTCCTGGGTGATTGCATATTTTGACTCCGGTGTGCGTACTATGGTGCTTGGACAGGGAATATTATCTCCAGCGGCGCGAGCGCCGACTACCGCAATTCGCGTAAGTCAGCACACATCTTTTTGTCGCGCTTGCGACCGAAATCGGTACCAAACTCTGGGACAGGGCTGGCGCAGCTAAAACAAGCAAGATAGACAATTCGGAACGATCGAGCCTGAACAACGGGACATTTCAGGCAGCTCATGGAGAAAGTCGGAATCGACGCCCAAGTCCATAACCAGGAAAAATCCTATAAGAATTCTCCGCTCGCGGCAATCTCAGCAGCTCAAAAAATCATTCCTTCAGATTCGCGGATTCCCTTTTTCCGACATTCTGTCCACTGAGTTGTTGACACGAATTGGCGTTCAATGGGGTCAGACTCGATTGATAGATGCCGCGCTCTTCAGCGCTTGGTGGAATCGGCATTGCGGGACAACGTTCAACCTTTTCAATCGAGTCTGACCCCATTGATTAGCGCAATTCTCTGGTAGTGCTCTATGTCTGCTCTCGAAAGTTCAGCCCTGAAGCATGACCACCCAATGCCAGTTATAGCAAGGAATATAAAAAAGCGCTTTCGCAAAAGGGCACTAGACAACGCGGATCGACTTTGTCAGGATAAAGGGAACGCAATAGGCCTGTTTTAAGGCCATGAGGGTTCCCTGATGAGTCGTACGGAGGCTGGCGACTGGGTGCAGTTCAGAAACTGCTGGAGAGATTGGAGGCGGCGGGGCTGGTCGAGCTACCCGCGTTGAAGCGCCCGCAGGTCCATACCGGCAAACGGGGGGGTGTTGCACTCAGCGAGCGAACCGCGACCGACAGGCGTTTGGCAGGTCCCTTGCGCGATTTCGCTCCGGTGCGCCTGGAGGCGGTGACCGAAGCCTCTGAGGTGGGGCTGTGGAATGAATATGTCGAGCGTTTCCACCCTTTGGGCTACAAGGGCGCCTTCGGTTACCGGCTGCGCTATTTCGTCCGTTCGGGCTCGCAGCGCTTGGGTTGTGTGCTGCTGGGCGGCGCCGCCAGGGCCATTGCGGTGCGCGACCGGTGGATTGGCTGGAACGAGCGGGTACGGCTGCGCAACCTGGCCTGGGTGATCAACAATAGCCGATTTC
>JAJDOJ010000122.1 GCA_022340215.1 Gammaproteobacteria bacterium | reverse complement strand
CCCGGGAATGGGTGGCCCCGGAATGGGGAACCCGGGAATGGGGAACCCGGGAATGGGGAACCCGGGAATGGGGAACCCGGGAATGGGGAACCCGGGAATGGGGAACCCGGGAATGGGGAACCCCGGAATGGGGAACCCCGGAATGGGTGGCCCCGGAATGGGAAGACCGGGACCGCAGTCCTCAATGACGCCGGGTAGCGCGATCGGGCAGGAGGCCGCCCCGCCACCCGTGGGGCCTAAGGGAAACGCAAGCGCGACGAATCCCGAGCCGGTTTCCCGGTATCGGCGTCCCGGGGGTTACCCCCCTCCACAGTTCGGCTGGGCACCGGTTTACCGGCTGCCGTACCCCGCGGGACACCGAAGCCGGACGGTCGTCGGGGCGGCCCACCCTGCCCGCCATCAGCTGGCCAGTTGGCGGCCGCTCCCGCGCTTGTTTCGGCCGCGAGTCCGCCACCCGCAACTCGCATGGTGGCCATCCCGGTACATCCCCCAGGCTGTCGTGGCGGCAAACCGGTTCGGAGCGCATCCCTTTCCTATCGCCTATGCAGGCCCGCGGGGACCCATGCAGTCGGGCGCCTACCCGGCGCGACAGATGGCGAAACGATTCACGCCAGCCCACCCGGCTAAGCAGTTGCGACCGGCCCCGTCATTCGCCGGGAACTGGACCTATCGCCCGTATGCCGGCTAGCCCGGCTCGGTCTGGCGTAGCTCTGCACGTCTTGCCGTAACCGGGATACCTGTCGGGCCTGAGTGCCCGACAGGTATCCTCGGGATTGGGAAACCTTATAAACGGCCCGGGCGCCAGTCGAAGGACACAGGCGTCAGGTTGCACTCCCCTTCTCCGAACTCCGCCCACAGATCACCGATGCGCCGCCCCTCTACGGGATGAATCGCCGTCGGTGCGATCTCCGCCAGTGGTCCAAGGACAAAGGCATACCGCAGTATCTCGTCACGCGGCAGTTGGACCCCGTCTTTGTCCAGCACCATGTCTGCATATAGCAGCAGGTCCAGATCCAGGGTACGGGGGGAGAACTTGCCCCCTGCACGCTCACGCCCTTGCGCATCCTCAATCTCACGCAGGATCCGCGTCACCTCGACCGGTGACGCATCGGTTTCGAACCCGGCAACGAGATTGTAGAAATCGTCCCCCTCGAACCCGACCGGGGCGGTACGGTAGACGCTGGAAACCTTCAGTTCCCCGAACCGCCGCTCCAACGCCGACAACGCCGAGACGATATTGGTCTCCCGATCGATGTTGCTGCCGATACTGACCCAGACCCGGGTCACTGCTGACCCCTCTCGCCCCGCTCGATCGTCACCCCGACCTCGCGCGCCCCGCGCACCGCACCAGGCTTGGAAACGGAAAGCCGCAGCCACGGGACCGAAAATTCGTCACGAATCAACTCCGCGATTCGCTCGGCAAGCGTCTCCACCAGGTGAAAGTCGGTCTCTTCGACCAGGGCCGTGATCCTGCGTGAAACGGCCTTGTAGTCCAGGGTATCGGCAATGTCGTCCGTCGCGGCCGGCGCACGGTTGTCGGCCCCCATCTCCAGGTCGATGGATATCGCCTGGCGGATCTTCTGCTCCCAATCCCAGACCCCGATACGGGCTTCCACCCTCAGGTCCCTGATAAATACGATATCCATGATCCGCCCATCGTTTGGTGAACCGGACTGACGACCGGTGTGTGCCTCGGGCAATTCCGATTCACCGGACGGATCGCTTGTCCGGTTTGTCGAATTCTGCTACCGTTCGCGTCCCTTCGTAACAGACCGAATCCCCCGGAGACGAAAGATGTCACGCGTTTGTCAGGTCACAGGAAAAAGGCCGGCGACCGGTAACAACGTGTCGCATGCGCATAATAAAACACGGCGGCGCTTTCTGCCGAATCTGCATACCCGGAAGTTCTGGGTCGAGAGCGAAAACCGCTGGGTCAAACTACGCGTGTCGCGTAAGGGCCTGCGCACCATCGACAAGAAGGGTATCGAAGCCGTACTGGACGAGATGCGCTCTCGCGGCGAAAAACTTTAGGCGATTTCTGTCAAATGACATACCATCCTGCTTGTCTTTTCGTCCGTCCTCTGTATTGCGACAACCGTTGCATCGTTCGACGATGCGCCTGTTGTCGCGCCTTGATGACGAACGAAAATCCGGCGCGATCTGGTATGCCATTTTCCGGCAATCGCCTTAGCGGGCTGATCGGGCCTCACACATAATCCAGGAGCAGGCAGTCATGCGTGACAAGATCAAGCTGGTTTCCTCGGCCGGCACCGGACATTTCTACACGACGACCAAGAACAAACGCACCATGCCGGACAAGATGGAGATCAAGAAATACGATCCCATTGTTCGCAAACACGTGGTGTACAAGGAAGCGAAGATCAAGTAGGAGCCCCCCCCCGCCCACCGGCGGATGAATTCCCGGCGTGTGGGGGTGCGCCGCGCCGGATCAGGCGGTCATGTCGAAGGCGGCACGTACCCTTCAGGCGAACTCGACCCGCTACCGAATAAGAACTTCTCCATCTCCTCCTCGAGGAACTTGCGCGCCTTGGGTTCGACGGGTGTCAGCCGGTACTCGTTGATCAGCATGGTCTGCTGCTTGACCCAACGCTGCCAGCCTTCCTTCGATACGCTCTCGAAGATGCGTTGTCCAAGTTCTCCCGGATACGGCTGGAAGTCCAGGCCTTCGGCTTCCTTTCCCAGTATTACGCATTGCACCATTCGCGCCATTGATTTAATCCTGTCTTTCCTGCAGTTTCCTGAGCAACCCCGTCACGGGCGCGGCCAGGCCCCTCGGTGAGGAGGCGACGTTATACCAGAGTTGGTCGGTGCCATCCATTACCCTCCCAGCGGTGTCACCCACGCGCGCCCTGACCGGGGTGATGCGCAAACGAAAGTGCGTGAAGGTGTGGGTGAGCGGCTTCCAGGGTTCTACATGGACAGGTGCGGTCCCGAGTCGCTGCCGGCACCACTGCCCGCTGTCTTGCGCACGGTTCAGTTCGGGAAAGCTCCACAGTCCGCCCCATACGCCGCTCGGCGGCCTGCGTTCGAGGAACACGTCACCATGCGGGTTGCAAACCATGATCATCGCGGTCTCGCGCAAGGGAATCACCTTGCGCGGCCTCGGTTCGGGCAGATTCCCCTGGACGCCGGCGGCCCTCGCCCGACAATCCCCCGACACGGGACAGGCCGCGCAATCGGGCGCGCCTCGCCGGCAGACCGTCGAACCCAGGTCCATAATGGCCTGGGTGTATCGGGCGACTTCCCGCGCCGGGGTCAGTTCTTCGGCCAGTTGCCAGAGTCGGCGCGAAACGGCCGTCGTGCCCGGCCAACCGCGGACCAGACAGTGACGCATCAGGACCCGTTTGACGTTTCCGTCGAGGATGGCGTGCCGCTCGCCTCGCGAAAGCGCGATGATCGCCCCCGCGGTGGATCGCCCGACCCCGGGCAACGCCCGCAACTCCTCGATCCGAGCGGGGAACACACCCCCGTGCACATCCCGAACGCGTCGGGCGGCGCGATGGAGGTTCCGTCCCCTGGCGTAGTAGCCGAGACCGGACCAGTGCGAGAGCACCTCGTCGAGCGGCGCGTCCGCCAGCGCGGCGACGTTCGGGAAACGGCGCGTGAATCGTTCGAAATAGGGAATGACGGTGGCTACCTGGGTCTGCTGCAGCATGACCTCCGACACCCACACGCGGTAGGGTGTCGGGTTGTGCTGCCAGGGCAGGTGCCGGCGGCCGTGGCGCCGATGCCAGTCAAGCAGACGTTCGCTGAACGCCCCACCAATGCTCACCGGCCGAAGATCCCCTTCAGGGCATCTCCCAGCGGTTTTTCCATGCCCCCGGGCAGGACCTTTTCGATATCTTGTTGCGGCACCGCCTTCTCGATCCCCCGGGAGATGGCTTTCTCCGCCTCCTGGCGCACCGTTTCCCGGGCCAGGGCCTCCAGGTCGAGTCCGTAACTCGGACTCGCGAACGGTCCCTTGACCGTGATCGGGACGACCACCCGTTTTGCGTCCGCGCTGCCCTCGGTCAGGGAAAGCTTCAGGGTGTAGTCCACCGTTTCGGCGGCGATGTCCGCCTTCCCCTCGCCCCGGACCAGGATCAGCGGCATGTCCAGGCGCAGATCGCGATTGTCGAGTACCCCCTTGTCTATCCGCGCCGAGCCGGTGAGTGAGTCGAAGATGAGCTCCTCTCCCGTCGGGCGCGGCTGCCTGCGCTGCAGGAACGCCACGGCCGCCTCGACCTTCCGCGCCAGTTCGGGATCGTGAAGCGCTCCCTTGTTGACAGCGAGTTTCGCATTGCCTCCCAGCTGGCGCTTGAGTGTCGATACCCTCTGTCCCTGCGTCTTGAGGTCGAAGGACAGGGCTGCGCTCCCCCGCACGTACGACTGCTCCTGGGTGAGGTCGCCGAGCAGACCACCGAGCTGAACCCCCTTGAGACTGGTGTTGACCTGAAAGGCGGGGGTATCGGGACGCGCGTCGACGATCACGCCGCTGTCGATGCGCCCATCGTAGAGAGCGGTGGACACCGGTTTCAGGCTCAGCAGCCCGTCCTTGGCATTGAGGACCGCGCTGACATCCGACAGGCGGACATTGGCGATCTTCAGTTTGCCGATGCGAGCCTCACCGGCGACGTCGAGCCCCCGCAGTGTGTCGATCGGCAGATCCAGGGAATCGTCGGCGGACGGCGTCGCGGGCCCGGGCGCGGGTTCCCCCTTGGCCCCGGTCTCCTTCGGCGCGGGGGGCAGATAACGGTCCGCATCCATTTGATCGAGGACCACCTTGAAGCGAATGGCCGGTTTATCGAAATTGTTGACCGCGGCCTCGCCCGTCAGCTTCGAGTCGTCCAGTGTCATCGCCAGTTTGTCGATACTGGCGCTGTTATCCTTCCCGGAGAACGAGACCTCGAGGTCCGCATTCGCGAGGACCTTCGGATCGGCCGTTTCGGGGGGCGGAGATCCCAAATTCTTGAGCATTGCCCTGGGGGAAAATTCACCGGTACTCATCTCCCCCGAGTAGCGTAAGTCACCTTGAAGACCGGTGACATCAACCTGCCCTTTCATATTCACCCCGAACGCAGCCAGCGCCAGCGGTGCGATCCTTGCGCTACCGGCTACGAGGTCCGCCTCCATGCGTGAGTCGAGCGTGGCTTGGATTCGGCCGCCGGGGAGGTCCTTTCCCTCGACCTTGACCGTGACCTTCAGCCCCTCAAGAACATAGCGCTGGGATTCGAGCCCCAGTTCGGCCCGGGTACTCAGCGACAAGGCGGCGCGGTCGCCCGGCAGCGCGTCACCCTCCGCCGAAATCCCCAGCTCGAGGTCTTCCAGCACGACGCGCTGCTTGTCGAGATCCGGATGGACCTCCGTGGTGAGTTTCACGTCCGCGACGACCGGCGGCGCGGCGTTGCTCAACCGCATGCGAAGATCCAGATCGACCGGCCGGCCCAGTTCGAGCTCGCTGGTCTCCATGTCGAGCGGATCGATGGACACATCGGTCCCCGCCTGGGCGTCCTGCCAGCGTATCGCGGCATCGCTGATCACCAGACCGCCGATGGCAACGGCCGGGACCTGGCTCGTCCCGGCCTCCGGCGGCGGCGCCTGTTCCTCGACCGCCTCCTCACCGGCCTGGGACAGGCTCTCTACCAGGTCGTCCCAGTTGGTCTTTCCCTCCGCGTTCTTGGCCAGATTGACCCGCAGCCCCTCCAGGGTCACCTTGTCCGCCCGGATCTCGCCGCGGAACAGAGGGATCAGCGCCACGCGCACCTGCACGTCACCCACCCTCCCAAAGGGATCCGCCCCGAATCCCGGCGCATTCCCGAGTTCCACTTTACCCAGGCGCAGACCGAGCCACGGAAAATAGGTGAGACTGATATCGCCATCGATTTTGAGGTCCCTGCCAGTGGCCTTTTTCACCTCTTCCACGAGCATCGGCTTGTAGTCGTTGGGGTCTAATGTCGCCAGCAGGATGGCGGCGGCGCCAAAAACCAGAACGACCAGGACGACCAGCAGCAGAAATAATCGCTTTAGCCATTTCATGGTGTCTTCCCATGGTCAGTGCGTGAGGTGATCCAGTGAATTCGGTCTGCCGCGAAGCGGGCGGGAGATCCGGGCCTTAACCGCGCGACCTCGGCCATCATCCGGCAATGCGGACGGAATATCCAGATGCCACACAGGAGATAGATGCCGAGCCCGAAATCCCGCGCTATGCTTAGACCCTTTCCGCCCTATTGTCCAACCGACGCAAGGTCCGAATCAACGCAATGGCCGAGATAGCCCCGGAAAACGATCCAGTCCAGCTGCGGCGCAAACCCCATGTCTTGTTCGTCGGGCAGCACGACGGCACGTATACCCAGATCGCCCTGGGATACATGAATGCCCTGGGGCCGGGCATGCTGGAGGCCGAGTCCGGGGGAATTCAGTCGAATGCGATCGATCCCCGGGTCACCCGATCCATGTCCGAGGACGGCGTCGACATCCGCAGGCACCAGGCCTCTCTGGTCACCGGCCAACAGCTGCGCTGGGCGGACCTGGTCATCGTGATCGGCACCATGGATGAAGACATCCGGGTCGCGGTTCCCGGCAGCGCGCACCAGAAACGATGGTCGATCCGGCAGGGCCTGGGGGAGAACCCGTCAGATGCCGGCCCCGAGGTCTACAACGCTTGCCGAAACGAGATCAAGCAACGGGTGCAGGGGATGCTGCAGGCGATCCGTCTGTTCAAGGGGCGTGACGGGAAGACCCGGCAATCGCCCTAGACCAGCCGCGTCTCGCCTGTGTCGTCGGGTAGAGGACGCGACCAGTCCCCGGAACGCCCTCCGGACTTGCGTAGCAGGCGGATGCCTTCCATGGTCATGGTCCGATCTACCGACTTGCACATATCGTAGACGGTCAGCAAGGTGACCTGCACGGCGGTCAGTGCCTCCATCTCCACACCGGTCCTGCCGTAGCAGGCGACGCGCGCCCGGCACGTAACCGCCCCCAGACCCGGTTCGGCCCGGAGATCCACCTCAACCGACGATAGAGCCAGGGGGTGGCAGAGGGGCACCAACTCGGCGGTCTTTTTCGCCGCCATGATGCCGGCGATCCTTGCGATCCCCAGCACGTCCCCCTTCTTGTGCCCCCCGGAGCGGATCAGCGACAGGGTCTGATCCTGCATGGTGATCCGACCCTCGGCGACGGCGACCCGATGCGTCACGTCCTTGTCCCACACATCCACCATGTGCGCCTCACCTCGAATGTTGAAATGGGTCAGGTCACTCATGCACTCTCCTCATCCTCGGCCACCGCGTGCCGTCGGGCTTAGGGCCGGTGGTATAATTCACGGCGTTTCGAGCATAGCAGAACCGATATGATCACCGTTAAGTACTTCGCCAGCCTGCGCGAGCGCATGGGACGGGAGGAGGACAAGCTGGGGCCCGACCGGATTCACACGGTACGGGATGTATGGGAACAGGTGTCGGGTGATGGCGACCCGCCAGCGAACCTGCTCGTGGCCATCAATCACGAATACGCCAATCTTGCGGTTGCGGTCAACGACGGAGACGAGGTCGCGTTCTTCCCGCCCGTGACCGGGGGTTAGGCGATTTCTGTCAAATGAAATACCATCCTGCTTGGCTTTTCGTCCGGCGCCGGACGGACGACCAAGGCCAGACGAAACCACCGCGACCGGGACCGGTCGCGGTGGTGTTTTACGACGGCTGGCGGACCCGTAGTCCGACTACGACGAGACGGAGATCTTGCGAGGCTGCAATTTCTCGTGTTTGGGGATCCGGACCTCCAGAACGCCGTCGGAGCAGCGCGCCGTGATCTTCTCTGCATCCGCGGTGTCCGGCAGCGAAAACCGCCGGTAGAACGAACCGCTGACGCGCTCGACCCGCGAGTACTGCTCGCTCTTCTCCTCGGCTTCCGACTGGCGGGATCCCTTGATGCACAGCACGCCGTTGTCCATGTTGACCTCGATATCGTCCGGTTTCACACCGGGGAGATCCGCGTGCAGGACGAAGGCGTCGTCCTCCTCCTTGATATCCACCGCCGGCGCCCAGGCCGCGGTCGTCACTTTCGAGTAGTTGCCCTCGTCGTCTTCCTGCCCCAGTGCACGTTCCATATCACGCCGCCACTGGTTCATCAGGCTCCAGGGTTCATAGGTCTTGGGTAACATGCTTCATACCTCCAGGCTGATCGGTTGTCTCTGATGTCATAAGAGATGTGGAGGCGAAGCCCGGGATTTCAAGGGGAAGGTTTACGGCGGAGGACTACTCGATGTTCTGTACCTGCTCGCGCATCTGCTCGACCAGCACCTTGAGTTCCACCGCGGCCTGCGTGGTCTCGATGTCGGCGGCCTTGGAGGCCAGGGTGTTGGCCTCGCGATTGAACTCCTGCATGAGAAAGTCGAGCCGACGGCCGACCGGCTCGTCGCGCCTGAGTGCCGCACGAACCTCTTCGCAGTGACTGTCCAGCCGGTCGAGTTCCTCATCGACATCCATCTTTTGCGCGACGAAGGCGATCTCCTGCTCCAGGCGCCCCTCGTCGGGCTGCACGTCCATGTCGGCGATCCGGGCCATCAGCTTCTCTCTGACGGCAGCCAGTACGGCGGGCCTGCGCTCGCGTAAGCTCGCAACGATCTCCTCAAGCGCCCGGCACCGGCTCCCGATCAGCCCCGAGAGCCTTTCACCCTCACGCGTGCGTCCCTCGATCATGTCGTCCAGCGCCTGCTCGAATAGCTTGGTTACCTGTTGCTTGACGGGGGTGACATCCGTCTCCGGCTCGATGGCAACACCCGACCAGTTCAGCAACTCCATCGCGGTCATGCGGGCAGGATTGTTCATCATGCCTTCGATGCGGTGCGTCGCGTCGACCAGTGAGGTCACCAGGCCCTCGTTGATCTCGACCTGACCGGCGGCGGCCGCCGGTGGCCGGTAAGCGATAAGGCTATCGAGTTTCCCTCGCCCCAGCCTGGATTGCGCCCGCGAGCGAAGTTCGCCTTCGACCGAACGCAGTTCCTCCGCGATGCGGAAACCGAATTCCAGATACCGATGGTTGACGCTGCGCAGCTCGCAAACCATCGTACCCAGTTCACCCCGGTATTCCGCGCGCGCGTATCCCGTCATGCTGCGAATCATTCTGGCATTGTCCCCATCCCGTTTCTCCGGCCGGTTAAGGCGATTGCCGGAAAATGACATACCAGATCGCGCCGGATTTTTCGTTCGTCATCAAGACGCGACAACAGGCGCATCGTCGAACGATGGAACGGTTGTCGCAACACAGAGGACGGACGATAAAGACAAGCAGGATGGTATGTCATTTGACAGAAATCGCCTCAGCATTTCGCGGGGGTATAATAGCGCGCTTTTCACAGGAGACATTCCCATGAGACCCAGTGGCCGCGCAACGGATGCGATGCGGGAGGTATCCTTCATCCGGGATTTCACACGCCACGCCGAGGGCTCGGTGCTGGTGGCCTTCGGTGATACGCGAGTCATCTGTACCGCGTCGGTGGAGGAACGCGTGCCTCATTTCCTCAAGGGCGCGGGCAAAGGCTGGGTCACGGCGGAATACGGTATGCTGCCACGCGCCACAGGGACACGCATGTCTCGCGAGGCGGCCCGCGGCCGGCAGGGCGGGCGCACCATGGAGATCCAGCGGCTGATCGGCAGATCCATGCGCGCAGCGGTCGATCTCGAGGCCCTCGGGGAACGCAGTGTGACGATCGACTGCGATGTGATCCAGGCCGACGGCGGCACTCGCACCGCATCGATCAGCGGGGCCTTCGTGGCGCTCTACGACGCGATCCTCAACCTGCTGCGGGAAGACAAGATAGCGCGCAACCCCATCCATGGCATGGTCGCCTCGGTCTCGGTCGGCATCTACAAGGGGACGCCGATCCTGGATCTCGATTACCCCGAGGACTCGTCGGCCGAAACGGACTTGAACGTCGTGATGAACGATGCCGGAGCGTTTATCGAGCTGCAGGGCACCGCAGAGGGGCATGCCTTCCGGCCCCACGAGCTGGACGAGATGCTCTGCCTGGCGCGCAGCGGCATCGATACCATCCTCGGCAAACAGCGCGAGGCGCTCGGGATCTGATCCTCGGGCGACGCACCGGGAGCACCGGACGGGCGATCCCTATATCGAGAAGGAGATGACCCATGCACAAGATCATTCTCGCCAGTAACAACGCAGGGAAGGTGCGCGAGATCAGCCAGGTCCTCGGCGACCTTGACGTCGAGATCATGCCCCAGTCCGCATTTCAGGTTGGAGACGTCGAGGAAACCGGCCTGAGTTTCGTCGAGAACGCCCTGCTGAAGGCGCGACACGCGGCCCGGTTCTCCGGATTGCCCGCCCTGGCAGACGATTCGGGAATCGAGGTCGACGCCCTGGACGGCGCGCCGGGGATCTATTCGGCGCGCTACTCGGGTCCGGACGCCGACGACCGGATGAACAACGACCGATTGCTCGAAGCCTTGCGTGACGTGCCCGAATCGCAGCGGGGTGCGAGATTCCAGTGCGTCATCGTCCTGATGCGCCGCCCACTCGACTCGATGCCCCTGATCTGTACCGGCACCTGGGAAGGACGCATCCTTCACGCGCCGAGGGGAACCCACGGTTTCGGTTACGATCCGCTGTTCTACGTCCCGACACACGACTGCGCCTCCGGGGAGCTCGACCCCGAGGTGAAAAACAGAATCAGCCACCGCGCCCAGGCGCTCGAGGCCTTAAAAACGGCGCTCGTCGGGCATCGTTACAATCTGCCCTGAACGTGATTCGGGCAGATCGAATGGCGAGCCGCACCGTAGCAGTCCCCGAAGCGCCCCGCCGCGATGGCCAGAACCGGGGGGACATGCCGCGTTTCCGGCGCCGTCCTCCACTGGGCCTGTACGTGCACCTGCCCTGGTGTGTCCACAAGTGCCCCTACTGCGACTTCAACTCGTTCGCCACGGGCGGTAAGCGGATTCCCGAACGGGGATATATCGATGCGCTGCTCCTGGAACTGCAAGCGTACGCCCGCATGGACGTCTGGCCGGCTGTCGGCTCGGTCTTCCTCGGCGGAGGCACGCCGAGCCTGTTTTCCCCCGAAGGCATTGACTGTTTGCTGACGGGGATCGGCAATCGGCTAAGCTTGTCGAGCGAACCGGAGATCACCCTGGAGGCAAATCCCGGTACCGTCGAACGCGGCAGGTTCGCGGAGTTCCGGCAGGCGGGAGTCAACCGTCTGTCCATCGGGATTCAGACCTTCGACGACGAGGCGCTCGCGCGAATCGGCCGCATACACACGGGGACCGATGCGGTCCGAGCCGCCGAGGACGCCAGGGCGGCGGGATTCACAAATCTCAATCTCGACCTGATGTTCGGCCTGCCGGGACAGGATCGGAAATCCGCCCTCGCCGACCTGGACATCGCACTCTCACTGGAGCCCGACCACGTCTCCCGCTACCAGCTCACCATCGAACCGGACACGTCCTTCGGCGTGCACCCCCCCAGGCTGCCGGCAGAAGACACAATCTGGGAGATGCAGGCTTCCGGCCAGCGGAAGCTCGCGCGGCGGGGCTATACTCGGTACGAAGTATCTGCATTCGCGGCGCCGGGCAAACAGTGTCGGCATAACAGGAACTACTGGGAATTCGGGGACTACATCGGAATCGGAGCGGGTGCGCACGGCAAACTCACCCGCCCCGGGCTGCGTTGCGTCACCCGGACGCGGAACACACGCAGTCCGCGCGCCTGGATGAATCGGGTGAACAACCTGCAAATGGCGGGAAACACATCGCCGGTCGAGCGGGAAGACCTGGCTTTCGAGTTCATGCTGAATGGGCTCAGACTGGTGGAGGGATTCAACTACGGCCTGTTCGAGGGGCGAACCGGCCTGCCGCGAGAGGCGATCCGCCGCCGGATCGACAAGGCGCGGCATGACGGGATGTTACGAGAAGACGGAGACCTGGTGGTCCCGACGGCACTGGGCGGCCGGTTCCTCAATGACCTGATCGCCCTGTTCCTGCCCGGGTAACGGGCATCCAAGGAGGTAAGTGAATATGAGCGCACTTGTGGAAGATGTCGAGGTCCTGTGTCCCTATTGCGGGAAGTCGATCGAGATCGACGTGGATTGCACCGCCGGGAACCAGAGTTATTTCGAGGACTGCAGGGTCTGCTGTGCACCGATTCAATTCAGCGTTTCGGTGGACTCCCGCGGGAACCTGATCGCCGTGGACGCCCGCCGCGAGGACGAGTAGACGGCCCCGTATCTCCTCCGATACCTGCGGGACGACTTGTGCACATCAGCGGTTCGGATTGCCACAGACTGACTGTAAGAAAAATCGTATCGCTCCACGAGCGCGAAGTTATTCTTTATAAACAACAGCAAGTAATGCATGTGGTCGTTTTTTAACCAAAATGCAACATGACCGCCTAACGCATAGTCTGGGCTCCCTTTGCCCCAAAATGTCTACAGAGTTATCCACAAAATCTGTGGATAACCCCCCGAAACCGGCTGATCTACGTCACGGACGCGCAAACGAAGCGTTCCTGCCGCTCACGTGGCCCTGTAGGATTTCCCCAGGCCTGGCGGGCGACCTCGGGCGCTCCGAGGTTCCTGCATCGCGATCTACCCGATCCGTGTCCGGGACGGGACGGGACGGGACGGGTAAAGCGTGTTTTTTATCCCTTTCCGGCCCGCGGCGACTAGACTTTTGCACAATGCGTGCTACGCGGATAAAAGCGGGGCCAGCAGCACGGGCGGCCGCTGTCCGGACTGCACGGACCGGAATAATTTTCTGGAATATCAGCATGTTGCAAGCTGTGGTAATTTTTTATCCAATTTGACGCTTTCGTGAATTCGTGCGGTGCCTCGCCAGTTTGACCCACGCTATCAACAGACTTATCCACAGGAATTGTGGATAATGACCAAACCCCCTACGAGTCAGCCGGTTAGCGCATAATCTTTGATTTTCTCGCAGGGGATTTCCCCAAGCCTGCAACTTGCAAGAAGTATTTTGAACCCACTGACAAACGGCGGCAGGACAAGCGTCGGGAAAGGTCCCTCACCCGGCATTTCGCCCTCGTGGACGGCCGGAGGCGAGCGTCGGAAAGCCATCCATCCGGAAGGTATAATTCAAAGTCCTTAGGCGATTTCTGTCAAATGACATACCATCCTACTTGTCTTTGTCGTCCGTCCTCTGTGTTGCGACAACCGTTGCATAGTTCGACTATGCGCCTGTTGTCGCGCCTGGATGACGAACGAAAATCCGGCGCGATTTGGTATGCCATTTTCCGGCCATCGCCTTATTGGCGGAAAGTTCGCAAATGTCAGAACAGAAAAAAGCCGTTGCCCTGATCTCTGGCGGACTGGATTCCATGCTGGCCGCGCAGATCGTCCAGGAACAAGGCGTGCACGTCGAGGGCATCAATTTCTACACCGGCTTCTGCGTCGAGGGTCATACCCATGCCATCCGCAGAAAGGACCGGGACAAGCAGAAGCGAAATAACGCCCTGTGGGTCGCCGAACAACTGGGCATCAAGCTGCATATCGTGGATGTCGTGGAGCCCTACAAGGCGGTGCTGCTGAGTCCCCGGCACGGGTACGGGGCGAACATGAACCCCTGCCTGGACTGCAAGATCTTCATGGTCTCCCGGGCCAGGAAATGGATCGAGACCAAGGGTTTCGACTTCATCGTCACCGGCGAGGTGGTGGGCCAGCGCCCCATGTCGCAGCGCCGCGACACCATGCCGCTGGTCTCGCGCCAGTCCGACGCGGACGAGCTGCTGTTGCGTCCCCTGTGCGCCCGCAACCTTCCTCCGACCCTGCCGGAGCGCCAAGGCTGGGTGGACCGGAACCGCCTCTACGACATCAGCGGCCGTTCCCGCAAGCGGCAGATGGCGCTGGCCGAGGAGTTTGGAATCACCGATTACGCCCAGCCCGCCGGCGGCTGCTGTTTCCTCACCGATGCGAGTTACAGCGCCAAGCTCAGGGACCTCTGGGCCAGCCGCGGGAGCCGGAACTACGAACTCGACGACATTATCCTTCTGAAGGTTGGCCGGCACCTGCGCCCGCGGCCCCATTTCAAGATCATCGTCGCCCGGGAGGAGGGGGAGACGCGTTTCCTGGAGGGATACCGACACCGGTTTCCCCACATCCGCACGCTGAGTCATGCCGGTCCCCTGACCCTGCTCGACGGGGACGGCATCACCGACGACGACCTGCATCTGGCCGCCAGAATCGCCGCGCGCTACAGTCAGGGGCGCGACGCGGACACCGTGGAGGTCTCCGTCACCCGCCAGGAGTCCGGCACCGCCAATCTCGAGGTCACCCCGTTGCCGCCCGGCGAGATCGAAGCCGGGTGGACGGTATGACAGCCAAACCAGTATGGGGGTGCTCTAGCACCACGCCGAAAACCCGTCCATCACGTCTCGCCAACGATTCCCTGGGGACACGATGAGCCGGTCCATTGTGGATGCGCGAGGGCTGCTCTGTCCCCTTCCCGTCATTCGTGTTCAGGAGCGGGTAGCGGCGTTGAAACCCGGGGATCTCGTCGAGGCGATCTGTTCCGACCCGGGCGCCTTGAATGATATCCCGGCATGGTGCAAGATCAATGGTCACCAGATTGTCGAGACGATCGACGAGAGAGACGAGATCAGGATTACCGTCAGGGTCTGCAACACCCGATAACCGGTCGGCGACATCCCGTCGGTACGCGTGGATGATCCCGGTCTTTCACCACGCGCCGGTCCACGATCCGGCTGCACCATCGCAAGCTCGCACCAAATTGGTGCCAACTCTTTGTATAGCGCACCATAAATGGGTGAAAATCCCGTCTGGCGAATCTCAGCGACGCCAAATCAAGCACATGATGACTACTTAATTGGCCCTTTTCTTGCTTATTTTGCCGAAGCTCGCTTTTTTGCGATGCGCGCCGCGCACGGTGCGCCATAATCACCGACCCGTTTGGAGGGGTATCAATGTCAGCAACTGATGTTTTGAGGATGATGCAGGAAAACGACGTCAAGTTCGTCGATTTCAGATTCACGGATACACGGGGCAAGGAGCAGCACGTCTCCGTACCGGCGCATACCATCGAGGAGGATCTCTTCGAGGAAGGCAAGATGTTCGACGGGTCGTCGATCGCTGGCTGGAAGGGAATCAACGAGTCCGACATGATCCTGATGCCCGACGCAAGCACCGCGGTCATGGATCCCTTCTTCAACGAGCCGACGCTGATCCTCCGTTGCGATATCGTCGAACCGACCACGATGCAGGGCTACGAGCGCGACCCCCGTTCGGTCGCCAAGCGCGCCGAGACGTACATGAAGTCCACCGGCATTGCGGATACCGCATTCTTCGGCCCCGAACCCGAGTTCTTCATCTTTGATGATGTGCGCTGGGGCGCCGATATGAAGGGTACCTTTTACGAACTGGATTCCGATGAGTCTTCCTGGAACTCGGAAAAGGTCTACGAGGACGGCAATATCGGCCATCGCCCCGGCATCAAGGGCGGCTACTTCCCGGTCCCGCCGGTCGATTCCCTGCAGGACCTGCGCTCGGCGATGTGTCAGGTGATGGAAGAGATGGGAGTCGTTACCGAGGTGCATCACCACGAGGTCGGCACCGCGGGCCAGTGCGAGATCGGCACCAAGTTCGACACCCTAGTCAAGCGCGCCGACGCCAACCAGATCATGAAATACGTCATCATGAACGTCGCCCATAACTACGGCAAGACGGCGACCTTCATGCCGAAACCGCTTGTCGGCGACAACGGCAACGGCATGCACGTCCACCAGTCCCTGGCCAAGGGCGGAGAGAACCTGTTCTCCGGTGACCTGTACGGCGGCCTGTCCGAATTGGCGCTTTACTACATCGGCGGGGTCATCGAACACGCGCGGGCGCTCAACGCGTTCACCAACGCCAGCACCAACAGCTACAAACGCCTGGTGCCCGGGTTCGAGGCGCCGACCCTGCTGGCCTACTCGGCGCGCAATCGTTCCGCCTCGATCCGTATTCCGTTCGTCTCGAGTCCCAAGGGTCGCCGTATCGAGGTTCGCTTCCCCGACGCATCCGGAAACCCGTATCTGACCTTCGCCGCAATGCTGCTGGCCGGCCTGGACGGTATCCAGAACAAGATCCACCCGGGAGAGGCCATGGACAAGGATCTCTACGACCTGCCGCCGGAGGAAGAGGCCGAGATTCCCAAGGTCTGTTATTCCCTGGACCAGGCACTGGATGAACTCGACCAGGACCGTGATTTTCTCACCGCCGGGGGGGTATTTACCGATGACGCCATCGACGGCTACATCAACCTGAAGATGGATGAGGTCACGCGCCTGCGAATAACAACCCATCCGGTCGAGTTCGACCTTTACTACAGCGTCTGACGTGTCTGGATTTCACCGTCGCTGGTTTTCTGGTGGGCTGCGTTGAACTGCACTTGTCCACCCTACCGAGCCTCATCTCGCAGGGTGGACGGGTGTAGGCGTAGGGTGGACAAGCGCAGCGCAGTCCACCAGCGTTGACACCGTTGGTGCATTCATCACTGACGCTCCTCAATCCACCCTGCAAGGTTGGTTGAAGACTACAACCGACGCGGCCTGGACGGAATCGGTGCCATGGTCGTCTGTAACACCTGGTACACGAATCAGGTCGCAAACAAGGACCCTGAAATGCTGGCCCTGTGCCCCCTGAGCGTGACCCTGATCCACAAGGACGGCGTCACGACGGCCCTCTTCGCCCGACCAACGGTGCCGGCGGCGGGAAGCAAGGCCGAACCCATCCTTCGGGAGGTCGAAACGGAGTTAATCCGCGCGCTCGAGAAAGCTATGCAATAATTTGCGCCGTGGTGCGGTCTTATAGACACGTCGCGGGCCGATGAATCCAAGATCGCCCCGGCGACGTAGTTAAGTGATGTGGCCCAACGCCACCATGACGGAACAGAGTCATACAGACGGAACAGAGACATACACTCGAGGAGAGATGAATCATGAGCAAGAAATCCGCAATCAAACCCCTAGTTGCTGCTGTCGGCGCCGCGATGGCGACATCACTGGTCGCGGTTCCCACGGCCAGCGCGGATGCAAATCCCTTTGGAATGACCGAGCTTTCCAGCGGCTACAGGGTCGCCGGCGCGGAAGGTAAATGTGGCGGAAACAAGAGCACACCGGACAAGAGCGCATCGGAAGGCAAGAGCGGAGAAGGCAAGAGCGTCAAGGAAGGTAAGTGCGGCGAAGGCAAATGTGGCGGTGAAAAGAGCACCAAGGAGGGTAAATGCGGCGAAAACAAGAGCACATTGGACAAGAGCGCATCGGAAGGTAAGTGCGGCGGCAGCAAGTAGGCGAGTCGTTCCTTCCCCGCGGTGTTTCGCGG
>JAJDOJ010000121.1 GCA_022340215.1 Gammaproteobacteria bacterium | reverse complement strand
ACAAAAAGACGCTTATCTGTTGGAGTTGTCTCGCTACCTCGTTCTCAATCCCGTTCGCGCCCGCATGGTACGCACGGCACGGGATTGGCCCTGGAGCAACTATCGGGCTACGGCAGGAATGACCGTGGTGCCCAATTGGCTGGAGATCGACTGGATACTGGCCGCTTTCGCCGAACGCAAACAACAGGCACAGACCGCGTACCGACGGTTTGTCGCCGACGGAAAGAATCAGCCTTCCCCCTGGGAAGAACTCAAGAATCGGATCTATCTGGGTTCAGATGCATTTTTGGACACAATGCAGCGCAAAGTGGACGCAGACCAGCGCTTGAGTGAAATCCCCAAGATGCAACGATCGGTGTCCCGGCCGTTGACTTGGTATTTCGACAAACACCGAGACCGCGATACTGCGATTTTCGAAGCCTTTAAAAGTGGAGGCTACAATATGCGAGAGATTGGCGAGCAGGTTGGACTACATTATTCAAGGATCGGCAGAATTGTGAATCTACCTGAAAAGGCACGAGACAAGACCTGACCCTGTTTGCCTGACGCGTTCATCAACTGTGAAACGAGAGGAAATTGAAATGGAAAGCCGGATTGAGAACCGCGTGGATGGTAACGATGTCGCTGGGAAGCGAACCCCGAGGCTCGAAGCCGATGGTTTGGAAGCGGTGCATGTGTCCGGATAGCACCAGGTGCACGCGCTTCGGCAGGGAGTCGCGGGCGAAGGCGGTCTGAAGCGTCCTGTCGATGACGGCGTACCTGCCGGAGGCATCGAGATCCGTCTTGGGGATATCGTCGTCTGGCTTGTTCACTCCCCAGAGGGGCCGATGGCTCTGCAGCCAGATGGCGTTGGCGGCGGGGGCTTCATTCATCAGGGACTGGATTTTCTCGAACTGGGCGTCGAAGTGGTTTTGGTGCAGGTTGCTTTGGTCGCAGGCGTTGGCCGAGTCGAGCACGACCACGGAGAGTCCGCCTAGGTCGACGCGGTAGGGCTGGCGGAAGGTCAGGGGTTTCCTGTCACCCGCCGGCGGGTTACGCAGACACCGAGCCCTGTCCGGATGATCAGAGCACCGGGGGAGCAGGGCACAGCTCGGCCCGCTACCCCTGGGCGATGCTCCTGGCCGGGGTCTACGAAGCCTTTCCGCAGGCATTGTGGAACGGAGATGCGGATCATCGGCTCGTGTCCTCTCTCACGCATCCCCGGCAGGCATTTCCGGCCCCGCAGGTTACCCTCCTGGCCTCTACGCTTGACGGGCGCCCTACCTCAGAGCAACCTGTAGTCCGGAAGGGGGTTGGATGGATGATCGCTGGGCCTGGGGCAGAAGATAGTCGTAATACGCCCAGCCTTGACCCCAACATAAGCAAAAAACGTACCATCTGGAGGTGGGGAAAGTGCAGGTGACCAAGTTCACAGGGACTGGCGGACTCACGTGGAACCGGTTTTTCCCTTTCCTTAGCTGGGCGACGGATATCAATCGGCAGACCCTGCGAGCCGATCTGGTAGCGGGCCTGACAGTCGCCCTCGTGCTTATTCCCCAGTCTATGGCCTACGCACAGCTGGCCAGTCTCCCGGCTTATTATGGCCTGTACGCAGCGTTCTTGCCGCCGCTGATAGCGGCGCTCTTCGGGTCGAGCCGCCAGCTCGCCACCGGTCCGGTAGCCGTGGTCTCCCTGTTGACCGCGGCCGCCCTCGAGCCGCTGGCCACCGCCGGCAGCGAAGCGTATATCGCTTACGCGGTGCTCCTGGCTTTCGTAGTCGGTATCTTTCAGTTTCTTATCGGACTGCTGCGCTTGGGCGTCGTGGTCAACTTCCTTTCCCATCCGGTGGTCAACGGCTTCACCAATGCGGCGGCCATCATCATCGCCACGTCTCAGCTGTCCAAGATCTTCGGAGTTTACGTCGACAAGGCAGAACATCATTACGAAACCCTCTGGCGAGTCATTGTCGCGGCAACGCACTACACTCACTGGCCGACCTTGGCCCTTGCCGCTTTGGCTTTCACCATCATGTATGCTCTCAAGATGGTCAATCCGCGGATTCCATACGTCTTGGTGGCGGTAGCAATTACCACGACGATCTCCTGGGCCACGGGCTTCCAACATGATGAATGGGTGCCTATAGATCATGTCCGTTCGGAAGAGGTGAGGCACACCATTGAGGAGTTCAACGACACCACCAACGCCATCGAGACGACCTCCGAAAAGCGAGCGCAGCTGGGCAATCAAGTGATCGACGCCGAAGAACGATTCGGCAAGCGGTCAGAGGAGTATTTTGAACTTACTCACCAGCTGGACCTATTGAATCTCAGGTTAGGCTATCTGAAAGAGCGGGCATCTCAGTTGCGAGAGCAGTTTCGATCTCTGTACTTCCGCGAAGTTCGACAGAGCGATCAGCTCGTCTTTTATCTGGACGCCGAGGCGCCCGCAGGAGAAGCCAAAGACGGCCGACACTGGCGACTCAAGGTGGGCAACGCGCGGCTCAACATGGACAGCTTGGAGTTCATCGGCGGCGGCGCCGTGGTCGGGAAAGTCCCTCAAGGGCTTCCCAAGATTGAGGTGCCGGACATGGACGTGAAGACCATCCTTCGGCTCCTGCCGATGGCCGTGATCATCTCCCTTCTGGGCTTCATGGAGGCGATCTCGATCGCCAAGACCATGGCCGCAAGGACGGGGCAGCGGCTGGATGTGAACCAGGAGCTCATCGGGCAGGGTTTGGCAAATATCTTCGGTGCGTTTACCAGAAGCTATCCGGTGTCGGGCTCCTTCTCCCGCTCGGCGGTCAATGCCGGAGCGGGCGCCGTGACCGGGCTGTCGAGCGTCTTCACGAGCCTTGTTGTGGTGGTGACGCTAATCTATTTAACCCCACTGCTTTACTACATTCCGCAGTCTGTACTGGCTGCCGTGATTATGTCGGCCGTGATCGGGCTCATCAACATCAAAGGGTTCATCCATGCATATAGAGCGCAACGATACGATGGGATAATCGCCGTTATCAGCTTCGTAGCGACGCTTGCCTTTGCCCCACATCTGGATAGAGGGATCCTGATCGGCGTCGTGCTCAGCATTGGCCACTACCTGTACCGCAACATGAAGCCAAAGCTGGCAAGGCTTTCTCTCCATCCGGACCACTCATTGCGAGACGCCGAACGGCACGGCCTGCGCGAATGCGTTCATATCGGGGTCATTCAATTTGAGGGGCCGTTGTTTTTCGCGAACGCCAATTACCTCGAGAATCAAATTGCGGACCGCTTAGAGACTATGCCTCAGCTGCGCCACATCCACCTCGTCGGAAACAGCGTCAGCGAGGTAGACGCATCCGGGGAAGAGACCCTGTCACTACTTGTTGATCGATTGGGGGAGCGGGGAATTGGGCTCACCCTGAGCGGTCTCAACGAGAGCGTCCTCGATACCATGCGACGTACGCACCTCTACGAGAAGATTGGAGAGGAGAACATCTTCCCCTCCCGAGTTATGGCCATCCAGGCAGTTCACGAAAGGACCCACCGCAACTCCGCGGAGGCGGCATGCCCACTTCTTGAAGTATGCTATTTCGATCCGGAAAAGCTGCCGGACGGGAAGCTACTGGTTCACGACTTCGAGATGCTAATGGTGGACGATGAGAAAGATTTCGTCACCTATACGACGAAGCGACTTGGACGTAAGGGACTTAATGTAACGGCTTGCACCGATCCTCGCGACGCTCTGAAAAAGATGGAAGAGAAGTACTACGAGGTAGTGGTCCTGGACTTGAAGATGCCCGGAATGAGTGGCCAGGAGGTCCTCGACGAGGTTCATAGCCGTCATCCTCGGAGCCAGGTAGTCATTCTCACGGGTCACGGGACAACGGAAAAGGCTTTCCAACTAGCGAAATCGGGAGCGTTTGAATATTTGGCGAAACCCTGCCCAATTGAAGATCTGATACATGCCATCAACAAGGCCGTGATTGTCGGCCGCTCCCGCGCAGCGAATCGGAACTCCGCTTAGACGCCGGTTTCTGGCTGGGCCTGGAGTTCGCATTCCGAACAGGAAGCGCCAAGAGATTTAGGAGAGGAAAATGCCCCTTGTGATCATCTTCAGCGGCTCCTTTTGCCGCGCCGAAGAAGTGGCCCGGCGGGTGGCGGAGAGGCTTGACTGCCCTCCCATCGGGGCAGAAGTCCTGCAAGATGCGTCCCAGGAGTCGGGGCTATCGGTGGACAAGCTTATTCGCGCACTCACTGGCACTCCATCCATGTTCAATAACCTGACCCACGAGCGCGAAAAAGGGCTTATCTATGTGAGGGCGGCTCTTGCTCGGTGGCTCCATACAGACCACCGCGTCTATCATGGCCTTGCGGCCCACCTCGTGCCGAAAGAAATCACCCATGCATTGAGGGTCTGCCTGATAGCCGACCGCGATTTTCGCGTGGCTCAGGCCGGACAGGAGGGCCTCTCGGCCGATGAAGCCAGGAAGAGAATAAGCAAGGAAGACCAGGAGTTGAGCCAGTTGACCCACCACCTCCTGCATCATTCTCCGTGGGACGCCAGCCTGTACGACCTAAGAATCGCTATGCACAGCACCCCGGTGGACCAAGCAGTCGACACCATTATCGACAGCGCGCGCCGAGAAGCCGTGAGACCGACTGAGCAATCCCTCCAAAAGGCTATCGACTTCATATTCGCAACGCGGATCAACGTCCTTTTGGTGCAAAAAGGGCATTACTACTGCGACGTCACGGCACGCGGCAGTCGGGTTACGGTCATCATAAACAAGAACGTCATCCGGCTTGAGCCGCTGGCCGGCGAACTCAAAGCTATCGTCGGAGCGATGGATGGCGTCGAGGAGGTAGAGACGAAAGTGGGGCCGGAGTTCAACCAGCCGGACATCGTCCGGTCATACGATTTCGAGATCCCGTCGCGGGTACTACTCGTGGACGACGAGCAGGACTTCGTGAGCGCGATCTCGGAAAGGCTCGATCTACGCAACATCAAATCTGACGTGGTCTACAACGGCGAGGAGGCTTTACAGTACCTCGAAGACCGGCAACAGGCCCCAGTGGTGATGGTCTTGGACTTGCGCATGCCCGGCATCGATGGCATCGAGGTCTTGCGTCGAGTGAAGCGCCATCATGCAGACGTAGAGGTCATTATCCTCACCGGACACGGAGGGGAGGAGGATCGACGCATAGCCATGGAGCTGGGGGCTTTTGCCTATCTGCACAAGCCGGTGGACGTCGAGCTTCTCGCCAGAACCATGAAAGAGGCAACGATGAAGGCGCGGGAGGATGAAACCAGTGACGCTCGGCAAAGAGATACTGCAAAAAAAAGAAAGGAATCCTCCGATTGATTCCCGCCCTGCAGCGAGCGCTGGCGGTGCATGCAGTGTCACCGCCCGGTCTGGTCGGGAACACGCCATTCGTGAGGCGTTGCCCCAATGACGTGGCTCCGGCTTTATCAGGAAATCGGGGGCATAAGGCGATTTCTGTCAAATGACATACCATCCTGCTTGTCTTTGTCGTCCGTCCTCTGTGTTGCGACAACCGTTCCATCGTTCGACTATGCGCCTATTGTCGTGCCTTGATGACGAACGAAAATCCGGCGCGATCTGGTATGTCATTTTCCGGCAATCGCCTAAAGCCCTGATGTCAAGTGAATGGTAATGAAAAGACAGCAGAATATTGCTCAACCTGCGCACCGAGCGCTCTTGTCTCCAAGACAACATCTAGCACTGGTTTGTTCTCCCCGCCACCCGAGAGTATTGCTTGAAAAGGGGCGGTGAGATCTCAGGGGAGGGAAAAGCTCGACCCATGGATTCGGGTAAGCATCGTCGCGCTCATCAGATAGGATAGCTCTGGAGTAACGAATGGCACCGTTAAAGGTACTGCTGGTGGATGACGAAAAAGACCTTCTTTACACTCTGGCGGAACGGCTGTCTTTGCGTGGATACGAGGTCGACGCCGTTACCGATGGGGCCGATGCGGTTAGCCATGCGCAGACGCAACCGCACGACGTGGCCGTCGTGGATGTAAAGATGCCCGGGATGAGCGGGATAGAAGTTCTCGCAGCGCTCAAGAAACAGAAGCCAGACCTCCCCGTGATATTGCTAACGGGACATGGATCGGAAGAGTATGGCCATGAAGGTACGAGGCACGGGGCTTTTGCTTATCTCATAAAGCCCACGAATCTGGCGGAGCTTATGGAGTCGATGAAGAAGGCAGTCGAGGCGGCGGAGCGATGAAACAAGCGGAGCCGTTCCTGAACTTCGCCCAAGACCCGCGGGTCTTTCTCGCCACCATCACCGCCCGCCGCTCCGCGCGTCAGTCAGGTCAAGCGGCCACGGCACGGAGCAGGGCCAACAGGTGGCAATGCGACCAGGCGTGTACACCTAGCTATGAGACCCGGCCAGCGTTGGCATCCCGGCAAAAAGGCCGCACGATGCACCACAAATGGATCTAGCGTCAGGTTGCGAATGAAACGTTCGAGAACGTGCCAGATAGCGGAATAAAGTCAAAGTCCACAGAGCGGTGGATGGCGGGCGAGTGGCAGGAGGCCAGCCACACGCCGTTTCGATACCGTGGCTTATGGTTGGCCATTGTCGTCTCCACTTGCCTGGTTTCGTTCATCCCGCTGATCGTGATGGGGTTCTCGAATTATTACCAGTACCAAGAAGCTTTCGAGGACGAGGTCAAGCATCCCATCCGACTACTGGCCTCCAACGCACGCCGCTCACTGCAGTTCTACTTGGAGGAGCGTATCTCGCTGCTTAATTTTATTATCGATGACAAGGCCTTCGCAGAGCTGCGAGATCAGAAGACACTGGAGCAGGTCTTCCGCAACCTGAAGAAGAATCATAGCGGCTTCGTCGATATCGGCCTGATCGACGCTGCTGGTGTCCAGCGCTCCTACGTGGGGCCGTACGGCCTGCTGGACAAGAACTACAGCGGACAGGACTGGCTAGAACAGGTCCTGCTGTATGGACAGCATGTCAGCGACGTTTTCCTGGGCTACCGTCAGTTCCCTCATTTCTCGGTTTCCGTTAAGCGCTTGGACGGCGCGGGGAAGCCCTATATCCTGCGGGCCAGCCTGAACACTGACATTATCACCCAGGAGCCGGAGCCAACAGGTTCCCGAGCCTCACGGGACTCCTTCATCGTCAACCGGCAGGGGGTGTTACAGACGCCGTCGAAAATCTTCGGCAACATCCAGACCCCTATTCCCTTGGAGCTGCCGTCGAACATCGATGGAACCATCATCCGGGATGAAGTCGACGAGCATCGCCGCCACCGAGTCGTGGGTTATTCACCGATCGACAAATCGCCGTTCATCTTCGTGGTACTGGAAGAGCGCAGCACCCTGCTGGCGTCGTGGTTCGCGCTGCGCAATAAGCTGCTGTCGTTCCTCATAATCAGCATGAGCGTGATCCTGATCGTCAGCCTCGCCGGCGCGACTTACATGGTCAACCGGCTTCGCAAGGCGGATGATCAGCGCCTGGCCCTACTCTACAAGGTGGAGCATACCTCCAAGATGGCTTCCATTGGTCGGCTGGCAGCCGGGGTGGCACACGAGGTCAACAATCCTCTAGCAATAATAAACGAGAAGGCGGGGTTGCTAAAGGACTACGTGACCCTATTCGAAGACTTCCCGCATAAGGACCGGTTCCTCAAGCACATCGATCCCATTCTCGACTCGGTGGAGCGGTGCGCCCAAATCACTCGCCGCTTGCTGCGGTTCGCCAGGCATATCGACATTCAGTGGGAGCCCATAGAATTGGAGGTATTACTAAAGGACGTGCTGGCGTTTGTCGAAAAGGAGTCCGTCTATCGCCGCCTCACTATCAACCTCTATGCCGAGGCAGGTCTCCCTGTAATCGAGAGCGACCGCGGTCGCTTGCAGCAGGTCTTCCTCAATATCATCAACAATGCGTTCGACGCAATAGAGGACGGCGGCCGCATCGATATCGCCTTGACGCTAGAAGGCCGTGATTGCATCAACGTCACAATCAAAGACTACGGGATCGGCATCCCGAAGGATCAGCTGCATAGCATTTTCGAGCCGTTCTACACCACCAAAAAGAATCACGGTACCGGCCTCGGGCTTTCCATTTCCTACGGGATCGTCGAGAAGCTGGGCGGCAAGCTTCTTGCCGAAAGCGTGGAAGGGGAGTGGACCCAATTTTCCGTAATCCTGCCGATCAAACCGCCATTGAACACACGGAGTGGCGGCAAGACTCAGAGTGTTATTACTTAGGCGATTTCTGTCACTTTCCACCCCGATCATCTCCAATTTCTCCAAATAGCGGGTTACTGCCTAGATTAATTTCGTTAGAAATCAGTTGTAGAGTTTTAAGGGTGGCAGATCAGCAAATGTCGTGACATAAAAATACGAACATGGGTTGACGCCGAACGGCCGGGATGGTTTGCTTGGCACTATGTTCATCCGCCGCGTCAGAACGCGCACCACACAGGACGGGACCTGCTACTACAGTCACCGTCTGGTCGACAGCTATCGAGTGGGGGACCGTGTTCGAGGCGCAACTGCCGGGGTATCTGGAGTCGCTGGATTTCGAATATGAAAAACAGGGGCTTTCCGCCCTCTATCGGGCTTCGGATCTGCTCTGGAAGCACCATGAAAGCATCGAGGGCTTTGTCTATCAACAGCACGTGGAGCTGTTTGAGATCGAGCAGGCCATCACCCTCTACGATCTGACCAATACCTCCTTCGAGGGCAGCGGAAAGTACAACGAATTGCGCCCGCCCGTCGATGCCGACGATGAGAAAAATCGATCTCTCGATCTGCGTCCTGCCCCCACCATTTTCCTGGATGCCGGTATTGCCTCGGAAGCCAATATCCAGTGGCTCCGGGACCAGGGATACAAGTATATTATCGTCAGCCGAAAGCGCCATATGGAATTCGACGACCAACGCTGTGTCGCGGTCGAGGAGCGGGACAACGATACCGTACGCGCCATGCGCGTAGAGCGCGAAAAAGGTCTGCGAAAAGATCGGTCGACTGCGACAGAAATACAGCCGCGCCTCACGCTACTACCAGATCACCATGGAGACCGACCAGGCCGGGAAAACGGCCACCGCCGTCCACTACGAGCGGATCGAACCCAAGGCCGAAGACCCCAACGCCCACCCCGGGGTCTACTGTCTGCGCAGTAACCAGACCCAATGGGACGAGCAACGACTGTGGTCAACCTACACCCTGCTGACCGACCTGGAGGCCGTGTTCCGCAGTCACAAGCCCGGTACGCAAGAGTTCCCGACCCAATGCCGATCAGCAGCGGCTGATACGCGCCCTCGGGCTGGTGTGGCTACCGGGCAAAACGCAAAAGACGGCTGTTCGACAGAGAGATGCAAACAGTAGTGACATAACGAACGGCAAAAAAATACAACCCATTGAATTTGCAATGTATTATTCATCATAGTGTAGAGAAAAGATGGGCTAAGGCTGCAATCGTGCAACCGCACCGTCTTGGAGTATTCGACTCCGCGCAAGTATGCAACACTCTCACTGGGGCAGCCCTCGTGATATCGGATTGCTTGTACAACATCCTTAATATTAGAGAGATCGAATGTCCTTTCAGCTTCTCTCGCCGTGACATATCGCCATATATCGAGTTAGTCTGGACGGTGCTGGGCTGCTGCAGAGGAAAAGACAATTGACCAACGCGAAATCACCCTCCACGACCGACGTGGAACTTGCGTTCTTCGGGCGGATCATGGCGAGCTTGTCCCATGATCTGAAAAATGTGATCGCCACCATCAACGAGTTTTCCGGGCTGATGGAGGATCTCATCTGTGCGGCGAGTGAGGGCAGCACCCTCAACCAAGATCGGTTGCAGGCTCTGTGCAGAAAGATCAACAAACACACCATGCGCGGCGAGACGCTGATCCGGCGGCAGAACTGGTTCTCCCACAGCGTGGATCCCCCTCGGCAAAAGCGCATTGAACTGAACCTGATGCTCGCCGACATCTGCGACTTAAGCAGCCGGTTCGCCGCGCTGAAGCAGGTTCGGCTGGAGCGGTGTTTTCCCGAGAAGGAGACCGAGATTACGGTCGATCCCTTCGCCTTCCAGCATGCCGTCATCCTGTGCATCGATCTGGCGATCGACACCGCCGCCGAGCGCCGGGTCGTCACCGTCTCCCTTGCCAATGACGGCTCGCGTTGTAAGGTGTTGATCGATAGCGAGGATCCCGTCGGTGAGATCCCCCCCGCCGGTGAAGGCGGCGAGGTTCTGCAGGGGATCCTAGCCCGACTCAACGCGACGGCAACGCTGGAGGGCGCCGTGGGTAAGGCGCGCATCGTGATCGCCTTGCCCAATGGGTGAAGGAACGCTTGCACTCGGAGATCTTGACGCCAACGCTCATGCCAGGGGGTAGCTGCACCCCGGAAAATGAAAGATGCTGGAGGGGAGACGACGCAGCGAGGTCGGTCAAGTGTTTGGCGACTCGATCCTGATAGCTAACGTGACCCACTGCCGTCGTTCCGAACCCCGGAATGCGTCGTTGAAGAGCGCACGGTAAAGAGGTCCAGGCGCAACGCGTCTGAGATGGAAGTCGATGGCGGTCTGCGCTGTCTCCCTGTCGCCAGTCTACACCGTTGGGGAACGACTCATGGAACTGACACCGATCTATCGTAGTGTCGTGGCCCTGGATGTCCACCAGGCCAAATTGACGGTGTGTGCGCTGTTCGAGGACGAACACGGCGAGGTGCGGGTTGAGCTGAAGGAGTTCGGCGGTTTCAAGCGGGATCGCCGAGCGATGGCCGAGTGGGTGGCGTCATTCGCACCGCAGGCGGTGGTCATGGAGAGCACGGGGATTTACTGGAAGAGTCCGTATGCGGCCCTGGAGGAGGTTGGGATTCAGGCGCTGGTGGTCAATGCGCACCATGTCAAGCAGGTGCCGGGGCGCAAGACCGACATCGCCGACGCGCAGTGGCTGACGATTCTGGCTCACAGTGGTCTTTTGAAGGGTGGTTTTGTCCCGCCCTCGAACTTTCGTCACCTGCGCGTGCCCTCAAGGCAGTTGCAGAAGTTCACCGGCATCCTCTGCGGGGAGAACAACCACCTGCACAAGGTATTCACCGACGGCGGCATCCGCCTGTCGGTCGTGGTCAGCGACATCCACGGCCAATCGGCCCGACGGATGATCAAGGCACCGCTTGCCGGGGAGACACCGGAACAGGTCCTGGCCTATGCGAGCAAACGATTGAAGGCAAGCAACGAAGTGTTGCTCGACGCCCTCGACTGCCCCGAAAAGCTCGCGGCCTGGGCCGGCGTGTGCCCCGGCAACAACGAATCCGCCGGCAAGCGCAAGGCGGGCAGGAAACGCAAGGGCAATCCCTTTGTGCGGCGTATCTTGCGCGAGGAGGCCAATGCGGTCAGCCGCACCCGCAGCGGGCTCGCCGATAAGTTCCAGCCCCTGCTCATTCGCCGAGGGCGCAAGCGGGCCATCTTCGCATTGGCCCACAAGATACTGAAAATTGTCTTTGTATTGATCAGCCGTGGCGATTACTACCGGGATGCCACTATCGACTACGAAGCGCTCAGCGTTGAACGCAACGCGCCACGATGGATCAGAATGCTCAGAAAGTACGGTTACATCACCGCTTGAGCCTTCGCCATAGAATGCCGTTTTAGGCAGGGTTGTTGCACCCTCGCGTACTGCCGCAGGTCAGGAAAATGGAACAAAGTACAGACTGGACCCGAAAATTCCTGGAAGAGATCATCCCGCAGGTGAATGCCTGACTTGCTGCACGGAGACAGGAACTCTGCCGCGCAGCAGCTTAGTTGAACGACGCGATAGGAGCGACGATGGCGAACGAACACGTACTACTAGTAGACGATGAGGAGGATTTCGTCGAGGCTCTGTCTACGCGCATGGAGGCCCGCGGATTGGTTGTCGAGGCGGCCAAAAACGGCTACGAGGCCCTTGAAAAGGCACAGGTCCAGCGCTTCGACGCGATCATTATGGACCTGGCAATGCCGGGGATGGATGGGGTCGAGACGCTGCGCGGTCTACGTGTGGATCAGCCGGAACTGCAAGTCATCTTTTTGACGGGTCACGGCACCCTGGAAACGGGTGTGGAGGCGATGAAGCTGGGGGCTATGGACTTTCTCGAGAAGCCCACCGATATTAACCTGCTGATCGAGAAGGTGCGGAAGGCCGGGTCGAAAACCTCCGCGGCACGAGAGCAGAAGACGCAGCAGATGATTGAAGATGTCATCAAGACCAAGGGCTGGTAGCGCAGACTAGTGCTCTGTCCGACTGATAATTGCTGAACTCGCAACGATCAGTTGGACAGAGCACTAGGACCGGTCAGCGAAGCGCTGTTCGATGTGGGCTATTACGCCGCCTCGGTGATTGAGGCGACACAGAGCAGCTCGATCGGGCTGCTCTGTCCTGGGGGGCCGAGTCAGGCTTCGGTATTACGGTTTTTCGACCGCGACTCCCATTCGTAGCTCATCAACACGCTCTCGAAACGCCGCCGTGGATCTGCCCGGGGTATCAAACGCGACCGGGGCGGGCGAGGTCCATATCATCTCCCACAAGGCGATCCCGGCCCCCAGGTGCCGCCTGAGGACACCATGCCCGCCATCGGCCAGATCGTGGACCCCCAGGGTATCGAGCGCCTGCTCGGGACCGGCGATCGCGCCTTCTGTGTGGGGGGGGGCCCCGGCGACCAGAAGGTGCGTGGCCAGGAGCGAGCTCTCGCGGCGTGAGGGATGGACCATCCGGCTGCGCATCGCCGATGGCCGCGCAGGCTACGGGGAGTGCGCACCCCTGCCGGAGGCTGGCACCGAGCCGCTGGCACAGGCGCGGGTCATGACAGTGCACATGGCCGTGGAGGCCGGGGCGGGCACGGTGATACCTTTGCCACTCGGTCTTCGCGATGCGCTGACGGCGTTATCTAGATCCCCAATGAAGCTTTGGCTGCGCTCGTCAGCATGGATAGTGCGATGCCCGCGACCAAGTGTCCGGCATATGCCGCGAACTTCTCCACCATGTCTCGCTACGCTAAACCGTGGCGCAACCTGCTCTGGTCCTCCTGTCCCTTAAACTGCTGGAACCGGGGTAGAAACTTGTCCCACTCGATAATATGCGAGTCGATCTCCGGACCGTCGATACACGCATGCTTGCGGATCAGCTTGCCATCAATCAACACCGGCACCATACAGGCACCACACATGCCGGTAGCATCCACCATGATCGAGTTCAGGCTGGCGATGGTACGCACACCATAGGGCTTCGTGAGGTCGCTGACGGCGCGCATCATCAGTGGAGGACCGATGGTGACCACCTCGCCGATGGCGCGGCCTGCACCGGCTTTCGCCTTTTCCAGCAGATCTTCCAGCGGACCGGTAACGAACCCTTTGATTCCGTAGCTGCCGTCATTGGTAGCGTAGATGACATCCAATAGCGCGCCGAATTCTGCTTGCAGCAACCCGATGCGTTCGTCCTGATTGGTCCAGAACATGAGCTGCTCGGTTCGGAAACCGGCGATGAGGGTCACATGGTTGCCCATCCTGAGGTGTTCGCGCATGATCGGGTATACGGGGGGTAGTCCGACTCCGCCCGCCGTGAATACCACCGTCTCTGCGTTTTCGTACCGGTGCAGCCGGCTCGGCAGACCCAGCGGCCCCGCGATACCTGCAAAGGCGTCGCCGACCTCCATCCTGTTCATCAGGATCGACGTGCTACCCAGTGCCTGGATAACCAGGTCGATGGTGCCCTCCTCTGGATCCCAGTCGGCCAGTGTCAGAGGGATGAGCTCGCCGTTCTCCGATTGCAGCACCCGCACGAACTGCCCCGCCCTGGCCGCCTTGGCCACCAGCGGTGCGTGCACGGTAAACTCGACGATGCCCTCAGCCAGCTCGATCTTGTCGACGATCGTCGCGCGGGCCTGCCCCAGTTTCGTGTAACGTTCGGCGCTGGCCACCAGGGAGCGGATTTCGCTCCGCGTGAAGGGACTGGCTCGGGCGATCTCTTCTAGGGCCGCCGCCTTGCCATCGCCGGCGGCATTGATGGCGGTCGATCCCCCGCGGCTGGCGTCTCCACCAGTGTAGATGTCCTCCAGGGACGTCTCTTGGCTGCCTGTCCTGATCTCGATGGTGCCCCACTTGCTCGTGCTGAGCTCCGGCTCCGAATCCTTGACGATTGGATTCGATGCATTGCCGATCGCCATGATGACCAGTTCGGCTGGAATCTCCTCTGTCTCTCCGGTGGCCACCGGACGCCTGCGCCCCGAGCTATCGGCTGCGCCCAGTTCCATCACGTCGACCAAGGCGTGGGTTACGAAGTGAGTCTTGTCGTCGCCGAGGAACTCCCGCGGCGACCTGAGCACCTTGAGCTGGATGTCTTCCTCCAGCGCATGGTGTAGCTCTTCCACGCGCGCGGGCATCTCCTGCTGGGTCCGACGGTAGACGATGGTGACATGCCCCCCCAGTCGCCGGGCCGTGCGGGCCGCGTCCATG
>JAJDOJ010000120.1 GCA_022340215.1 Gammaproteobacteria bacterium | reverse complement strand
ATATACCAGATCGCGTCGGATTTTCGTTCGTCATCAAGGCGCGACAACAGGCGCATAGTCGAACTATGTCACTGTTGTCGCAACACAGAGGACGGACGACAAAGACAAGCAGGATGGTATGTCATTTGACAGAAATCGCCTTATACCGACACCTCTCCCGTCGCCTTGCCCGCGGTTCGTGACCCGAAAAGCACGTCGTAGGCACCCAGCAGCCTCGGGACCTCGTACTGCCACTCCAGTTCCTCCTCGACGCGCCGCCGCCCGAACCGTCCCATCCGGGCCCGCTTCTCGGGATCATCCACGAGTTCGACGATCTTCCGGGCAAAGTCGTCCTCGTCGTTCCGGTTCGCGTACAGGGATGCCTCCTGTGCGGAAAACCGGCCCTCGGTCAGGTCAAACTGTACGATCGGTTTGCCCAGCGCCATGTACTCCATGATCTTGTTCATGGTGGACTTGTCGTTCATATCGTTGGCCACGTCCGGATTGACGCAGACATCCGCCGTATTGAGCATCTCGAGCAGATCCTGGTCCGGGACACGGCCCGTGAAGGTCACGTACTCCTCGACTCCCTGTTCCCGCGCGTAAGTCTTCAACTCATCGAGCTCGGTGCCACCACCGACCAGGCCGAACTGGATATCGTCTCTACCCAAATCGACGACGATATGGCGAATCGAGCGGAGCAGGTAGTCGATACCTTCCTGCTGTCCCATCACCCCCACGTATCCGACGAGGTACTTCCTGCCGTTTCTGAGCGCGGGTACCGGATCGATGAGCCTGAGCCGATCGAGATTGGGGCCGCTGCGTACGACAAAGACGCGATCCGGATCCATGCCGCCACGCTCGATGGCAATTCTTCGGTAGGACTCGTTGGTGGCGATGGACACGTCGGCGGTACGAAACGTCCATCGTTCGAAGGCCACCATCAGCTTGTAGAAAAAGTCGCGCCGTCCGAACTTCGCCTCGTAAAGTTCCGGATTGATATCGTGATGATCGAACAGATAGCGCTTGCGAAACAGCTTGAAGAACAGCCCGATGAGAAAAATGTTGTCCGGCGGGTTACAGGCGTGTATTGCATCGAAGCCATGCTTGAAAAACACCTTCCAGGCGAGTACGGACTCCCAGAACAACGCCGTGGAATATTCCAGTGCGTAACCGACCGCACCGCTGCCCTCGAAGGGCAGCGGGTGTCGGTAGATATTGATGCCGTCGATGACTTCACTGGATGCCCTGTAATCCTTGCCCTTCGGGCAGATCACCGATACCTCGTAACCGGCCTGCTTCAGCGTCGTCGCTTCCTGCCAGACCCTTCGGTCGAAGGGTACCGGCAGGTTCTCGACGATGAACAGTACGCGCCGGGGCCTACCAGCAGATGCCATCGTAGCGCTCGCCAGATCTCAGGGAATCGTCGATCCGAACGAGGTCAATGACCGCCTGTTTGCCCGCAACACGACCCGGGACATCCCGGAACTCGGGATCTCCGTTGCCGATGACGATGGAATCGGCACCTTCGACCGCCTTGTCGAGTGAATCCACCATCAGGCGTGAGATATGCGGAATCTTGTTCAGGATGAAGTCCTTGTTGGCGCCAGTCAGTGCCGCCATTCTGACGTTTCGGTCGTAGATGCTGAGTTCGTAGCCCTTGCCCAGCAGCCGTTCGATGAGCTCGACAATTGGGCTCTCCCGAAGGTCGTCGGTGCCGGCCTTGAAGCTCATTCCCAGGATGGCAACCTTCTTGCCTTCCTGGCGCATGACCATCTGGATGCCCTTGTCGACCTGACGTTCGTTGCTGGGCAGGATCCCCTGAAGGATCGGCAGATCCAGGTCCATACTCTTCGCCTTGTAGGTCAGGGCCCTGACGTCCTTGGGCAGACAGGAACCGCCGAAAGCGAATCCGGGCTTGAGATAGTAAGGTGACAGATTCAGCTTGGTATCCTGGCAGAAGATGTCCATGACCTTGTGACCATCGATCCCCAGGGGCTTACAGATGTTGCCGATCTCGTTTGCAAAACCGACCTTGAGCGCGTGCCATACGTTGTCGACGTACTTGACCATCTCAGCGGTCTCCACGCTGGTCCGGATCAGTGGGGCGTCGAGGTTCTTGTAGAGCTCCGCCAGTTTGTCACCAGCAGCGGGATCGGTTTCGCCGATAACGGTCTTGGGCGGATGATAGTAGTCGTAGACTGCGGTCCCCTCGCGCAGGAACTCCGGATTGTTGCAGACCCCGAAGTCCTTGCCTGCGGTCTTGCCGGAACTTCCCTCCAGTGTGGGGATCACCAGATCCCGCATCGTACCCGGCAGCATGGTGCTGCGGAGCACGACGGTGTGAAACTCCGATTTATCGCGAATCGCCGCGCCGATTTCCTCGCAAACAAGTCGCACATATCTCAGATCCAGGCTGCCGTTGTAGTTGCTGGGCGTTCCGACACAGACCAGCGAGATATCGGTTTCGTTGACCGCCTCGCGGGAATCGGTTGTGGCGCTCAACCTTCCCTGTTCCGCGGATGCCTGGATGATTTTCCCGATGTCCTTCTCGATGATCGGCGTCTTCCCCGAGTTGATCAGCTTCACCTTCGTAGTGTTCGGGTCCACACCGATCACCCGGTGTCCGTCGTTAGCCAGACAACCCGCCGACACGGCGCCCACATACCCCAGTCCAAATACGCTAATTTTCATCTCGACCCTCAAGTTTGGATGGAATCCCGCAATCGGCATGGGTCACGTCACCGTGACACCATCCGGATCAATATCTGGTTCAAAAGCGAAGACAAGTGGGAAATCCGATTTCGCCGAAGGTGCGAAGTACACCCCGAGATTCAGGCTACCGAGGGCAACCGGAACCACTCACACCCGATAACGTCAGTGCGAAAGCGAGAACCGAAGCGCGCGGATCATGTCCGCCTCGGCCGCCTCGGTCACAATCCGTTCGCCGGTAACTCATCGGGCAGACGTTCCAACCCGCCCCTGAAAAGCGCAGTCCCTCCGAGGCGGGGACAGCACCCCGCATTTTCGATGCTCTCGGAATCAGCGCGAAACTTCTAGTCGTCTGGGAACTCCAGCTCGATTGTGCTCCCCAGGCGGGTTGTGCCCTTGATCTTCGATTTCCATACGACGGTAAAGGCAGGCGCTTTGACATCAAATCGACGCGATACCCAGCCACCCGGAGGAGAATCGCTTTGACTCAGCAGGAGACACTCCACGTCCTTCTCCTGCGGTGTGAAAGTAGCCCGTACGCCGGCATTTTCCACAAGGATGGTGGAACCGCGGGTACTGATGCGACACTGCTCCCCGAAATGCCAGACCCGCTCGGCCGTATGCCGGTCCTTGCAAGTGAGCCTGTCCTCGACGCGGACACGATTGTCCGTCTTGTCGAGCCACATATCACGGTAGTGAATCACAGAATCGGTCAATTGTTTGTAACCGTCGTGTAAGCCTCGAAATATGTCGCGTTTCTCTCCCGGCTCCCACTTCCGGCACGCCGCACTGGCGTGTTTGACCCACATGAAGTTTCCGCCGATGACCGACTGGTTCTTGCCGTCCACCACGACCGTATTGTGTGCAGCCGTCCCCCGGAAATAGTTTCTCCAGCGTGGCAGCGTGTGATAGGAATAGGTGCCAGGATCGACCAGGATCTCCTTTCCCGCGACCGACATCGTGAAGGCAAGGGCGTCGGCATGACCGTGCGCCGCGATGCTGAGATAGCCAAGCTCTCCGGAGTCAATGATGATCCGGATCTCCCGGTCGGTTTCGAAATTCGATCCCATCACGTAATAGCCGCCGTCGGGAAACGCCCTGCGGACCGGCAACGGCTCGTCACTGCGTGAAAGCGAATCGTACCTGCCCTGTGCCTTCTCACCCAGCAGCCATCGCGTCTTGTCGTCCAGCTCGCCGGCCTTCATCTTGAATTCGGGTCGGTTGAACAACACCGCGCCCGTGGCCAGCAGCGAACGATAGGGACAGAACCCGGGGTCCTTGGAAAGCTGGACGACGTATCCATCGTCCGCGTCTCCGATCATGGGCACGTTCCCGGATACGTCCATGATCGAGGCGATGAAATCCATCATCAACTCGATCCTGCGCCAGTACTCGCGGGGAAATTCTACGCCACGCGCCTCGCCGGCGAATGCGGATACCAGCAGAAAATCCAGCACGAACTGTTGATAGGAAACCGCCTGCTCACGATTCACGCCATCCGGACCGTTCTGGGCAACGGCCTCCCTGGTGAGGATTTCAAAGGCCGTATCCCGCCAGGCGTCCATCTCGTCCCAGAAAGGCCACGTGCATGCGGCAACAAACAACCCCGCAGCCTCACCAATCAGATGATTGTTCGCGGACGAGTACTTCGAGAAACGACTGGAGATGAAATCCGCATGCTGGTAAATCGACTTCAACCAGCGGGACTGGAATTGCCTCCCCTCGCTGCCCTCGAAAAGGACCGACGAGGATCCACCGATCAGCTGCCATGTCACCGACCAGTTGATCAACCGAATCCCGAGTTCCAGGGAGTTGGACCAGTTCGGTCCCTTGAGATACGGACACTGATCCAGCCAGGATTCCAATAGCTCCCGCAGTCCGACCAGGTACTCGTTCGATCCCGTCAAATGCCAGGCCTGCGCCAGACGCACCATCTGGTAGTGCCGGTTCAGCTCCCAGAGGTACTTGATGTTCCCGACCAGCCTCTCATCGCGGTAGTCGAGACTCAGACCAAAGGTCAGTGGCGCGGAGGTCCCCGTCAACGGGTCCGTATTCCAAGACGGCTGCGATCCGACGTTGCACGCATCGATGGCGAACAATCGCATCTTGCCGTCCATGATCGAGCCGGCTTCCGACAGGTAGCCGTCGGTGTTAAAATACTGCCCCGGGGAAAGCCAGTGGTCCTGGCGCTCAGGAATCACCGGCTGTTTGGTGCCCTGAGCGCACTTCATGCAAATCTGCCGAAACTTGCTCTGCAAGTTGCTCCTGACACGGTAGAGCACCTCGCCCGGCGACATCATCCTGAGACGGTTCAGGTACCAGTCGATCTGTTGCATTCATCCTCCCTTACCGACACGCCCAGGCAACGCAGGCGCACCTGCGCGATCCACCAAACCGCGGGATATTATCTTTCTTCTTTAATCTTTCTTCTTAATCTTTCTTCGCGGTGTAACGCGCAACCACGTCGGGCCATGTCTGTTTGGGACTGACCCGATCTTCCGGGTCCTTGAGTCTGCTTCCGCGAGAAATGATTCCCGATCGGACGAATACCGCTGTACCACGGTTTTGTCCACCAGGGTCCCGCGTTCGAATCAGGCGGATTTCCCTTCCGCGTTCGTGCGTTCCTGCTCGGCAATCTGCTCCCTGATCTCGTCCATGTTCAGGGCCTTCGCCTTACCGAGGATGTCTTCGAGCTGCGCGGGAGACAGCATACCCGGCTGGGAGAAGAGGAGAATCTGCTCGCGCAGTAACATCAGGGTGGGGATCGAACGAATCTGGTAGGCCGCCGCGAGTTCACGCTCGGCCTCGGTATCCACCTTGCCGAAGACCACGTCGGTGTGATTCTCGGAAACCGCCTCGAAGATCGGAGCGAAACTCTTGCAGGGCCCGCACCATTCCGCCCAGAAATCAATGATCACGATGGTATTGTTTTCTATATGTTCGTTGAAATTGTCTTTGGTAAACTGAACAATTGCCACGAGCGCCTCCAACGGTCACCTTAAAATTCAACCCATTAGCCGTTAAACACTACGGGAACGGCAGGAGAATTACAATTGGATTCGTCATTCCGGCGCGTCGTGAGCCTTCTGTCGCGATCCGCGGCCAGACAGGCCGTCCAGCATCGGCATAAGACCATATCTTGCTGATTATGTTGTAGATTTTAAGCGACTCTCGGGGAGGAGAGCCGGATACCGTATCGCCGGCCGTGGCATGCCGTGGCATTCAACGGGCTACCGGCCGGGCACTTCCCCCCATCGCGAGGACAACCCGTGCGGGACGCCGACCTGATCGAGCACCCTCGCCACCACGAAGTCGACCAGATCGGACACCGTCTCCGGGTGAAGGTAGAATCCCGGATTCGCCGGCAGGATGACGGCCCCCAGGCGAGCCAGTCCGAGCATATGCTCGAGATGAATCGCGGAGAACGGTGTCTCCCGGACCACGAGTACCAGTCGGCGCCCCTCCTTCAGCACCACATCGGCGGCCCGCTCCAGGAGGCTCCGGCTGACCCCCGTGGCGATCGCCGCCAGCGTGCCAGTGGTGCAGGGACAGACAATCATCGCATCCGGGGCCGAGGAGCCGCTAGCCACCGGCGCGGTCCATTCATCCTGTCCAAAAACCCTGAGTTGACCCCCGGTGGCGCCGAATTGCTCACCCAGGAGTCGCTGTATTCCCGCCGGTCGTCCAGGGAGGTCGATGTCGGTCTCGGTGCCAAGGACGATCTGCCCGGGTCTGGAGATCATCAGATACACCTGCACGCGCGCCCCGAGCAAACACTCGAGCAGACGGATCGCGTAGGCGGCGCCCGAGGCGCCCGTGATGGCGACAGAGATGGTTTTCTCGAATCGATTCATGCCGACACCAAGCCCACAGGCCTTAGGCGATTTCTGTCAAATGACATACCACCCTGCTTGTCTTTTCGTCCGTCCTCTGTGTTGCGACAACCGTTGCATAGTTCGACTATGCGCCAGTTGTCGCGCCTGGATGACGAACGA
>JAJDOJ010000119.1 GCA_022340215.1 Gammaproteobacteria bacterium | reverse complement strand
TAACGGGTTCTGGCAGAAATCGAAAGGACACGACTCACTCCTCATGACGACCGGATTCACGCCGCCTCATTGAGTACTTCGGGAATCAGTGGGCCCGGGTAATTCCGCTGCTGTTCCTGTCGGAAGTGAAATTCCATGTAGTCTGTCAGATCGCCGCTGACCTTCAACGAGCGCAGCTTGAGGATGGCTTCGGCTCGATCGAGACCCCAGCGCGCTCCGGTGATATCCATCCGGTCCTTGACCAGATGACGACAAGCGCCTTCGATGACGCCCGTGGCGATCGGTAATCCTTGCGCCAGAGCCAGGTCTGCTACCTGCCGGGAATAAGCGAGCCCGAACAACTACGCCACCATCCCCTGCGCGGAGCCATATTCGAGAGCTGGGTCGTATCCGAGATCTTCAAGTCGCAGGTACATAGTGGCGAGCAGCCGAGCATGTATCGCTACCGCGAGAGCCGCGGAGCCGAGATCGACCTTCTCGTTGATCGCGGAGAGAAACTCTACACCATTGAAATCAAGTCCGCCGCTATGGCGTCGACGAAATTATTCAGGCACTTTTCCCGATTACCGGAACGAATACGAAGTTCAACCCTGCCATCCCCGATAGAGAACCGGGTAGTCTATGGTGGCGTACAGACTATCGGGGTCGACGAAATTGCCTGGAAAAAGGGCCACAAATACCTGACGCTGGTCTACCAGATCGACAGTCACTGCAAGCGGTTGCTGTAGATTGGCGAAGCCCGTAAGGCTAAAGACCCTGCTGCGTTTCTTCCGATGGTTTGGTGCGCCGCGCGGCCAGGAGCTGAAGTATGTCTGCTCGGACATGTGGAAGCCGTATCTGAAGGTCATCGCCAAGAAGGCAGCTCAGGCGGTGCATGTGCTGGACCGCTTTCACATCATGGCGCACTTCAGCAAGGCGCTCGACGAGGTGCGAGCCGGCGAGGTCAAGGAACTGAAGGCCAAGGGGTATGAACCCGTGCTGACCAAGACCAGCGGGCTACTGCAAAGGCGCCCGGAGAACCTGTCCCACAAACAGGAGAGCAAGCTGGCCGAGTTGCTTCAATACAACCTCAGATCGGTGCGGGCCTACCTGCTGAAGGAGGAGTTTCAGTTTTTCTGGAGCTATATTTCTCCCTGGTGGGCAGGCCGGTTCCTGAACAAATGGTGTACCAAGACAATGCGATCGAAGATCGAACCGATGAAGAAAGTCGCCCGAATACTGCGCGGCCATCGGACGCTATTGCTCATCTGGTTCCATGCCAAAGGGCAGCTCTCCAGCGGCGTCGTGGAGGGCTTCGACACCAGAGTAAAACTGACGTCGAGAAAATCATTCGGATTCCGGACCTATCATGGTGCCGAAATCGCTTTGCATCACGCACTTGGCGCGCTACCGGAGCCCGAATTCACCCATAGGTTCTGCCGAATAGCCTGGATTGTTAATCGGATTTGCATTCTATGTATTATGCCTGCGTTCTGGCGGCAGGATTCCCCGTGTTGAGTCCGGGTGAGTACAGCAAATCCGCTGCGCAAAACTGGCTGAGGCAGTGCGGGGGGGATCAGGTGACCGCGTCGAGCGCGAAACGCCAGTCGAACCCCGGATCGCCGACGACCACGAAGGAGGGATTGGTCAGGGACTCGCGCGTGTTGTAGCGCAGCCGCTGAAGGCGCAGGTCGGTCATACGGCCGCCCGCTTCCTCGACGATGCACTGGGCTGCGGCCGTGTCCCATTCGGACGTGGGTCCGAACCGGGGATAGATGTCAGCCGCACCTTCCGCCACGAGGCAGGACTTTATGGCACTGCCCATGGGAATCAGCTCGTGAGGGCCGAGTGCTCCGAGGAAGACGCCGAGTCGTCCGGTCGCGTGCGAACGGCTGCCTGCCACGGTCGGACGCGAACCGGGCGTCCTGCGGGTGGCGATGGCCCCATCCCGACGGTCCTTCGATCGCTTCCAGGCGCCGCCGCCGATGATGGCATGCCAGGTCGTCCCGCTGAGCGGCGAGTGGACGACACCGATCACAGCCTCATGAGCGCTGACCAGGGCGATGTTCACGCAGAATTCGCCATTTCCCTTGATGAATTCCCGCGTCCCGTCGAGGGGGTCGACGAGCCAGTAGTGTTTCCAGGTCGAACGCGTCTCGTACGGGTGCCTCTCGGACTCCTCGGCGAGGATCGGTAACCCCTGCGTCGCTTCGCCGAGGCGCGCTACGATGATTCCGTTCGCCGCGAGGTCCGCGGTCGTGACCGGGGTTTTGTCGGACTTTTCGCGGACGTGGTAGTCGCCATTGTAGATGCGGCGGATCTCGTCACCCGCGTCGATCGCGGCGCCGATGGCCCGATCGCGCAGTTCGTCGAGCTCCCGTGCCGGCAGGGCAGGGATCATTCGCCACCCCCACTCAGGCGGTCGCGCGTCATGTAGAACGCCGCGATGCTGCGGGCCTCGGAGAAATCCTCGCGGCGCAGGAGTTCAGCCATGCCATCCATGCGCCAGGGGATCACCTCGATCTCCTCGGGTTCGTCCCCCGGAAGGCGCCGCTCGTAAAGGTTTCGCGCAAGCACCACATGGGTCACGCTGCCGATGTATCCCGGCGCCAGGCTGAAGGTGGCAAGCTGTTCAAGCCGGTTCGCACCGTAGCCCGTTTCCTCCATGATCTCGCGGTTCGCCGCCTGCAGGATGTCTTCGCCTTCCTCGATACGTCCCTTGGGAAATCCAAGCTCATATCGGCCCGTCCCCGCGGCGTACTCGCGGATCAGCAACACCGTCTCATGGTCGAGCACGGGCACGACGAGGACCGCGCCGCGACGCCCGCCCTTGATGCGCTCGTACCGGGCGCGGTTGCCGTTGGAGAATTCGAGATCCAGTTCCTCCACCCGAAAGATCCTCGTTCGGGCGATAGTCCTTTTCTCGAGTATCTTCGGATTCTCAGGCATGGAAAACGGAACAATTCCCCCGGCGGTGTTCAGCACCCGTCGGGACCGGAGCCGGGTGCAGCGAGTCGGTCGAATTCGATGGCGGTAGTCAATCGCCCCTCGAACCAGGCGTCAATGTGCACCGCTCCCTGGTCCCTGGTCAACCGGAACCCGGGTTCCGGTTCGGGTTTCACGCGCCGAAACGCGAGACAGTCGTCCGGAAATCGGATCTCCATCGTGACGTGCATCGGGTAGAAGCCGTCCAGAAATTGCCGCTTGAAGGGCCCGTTGGTCAGCAGGAAACGTCCCTTCCCGTTCGCGGTCAGGGCGCGGGTCTCGGCATTGATGCAGATTTTCGCGTCGCGCCGGATGTCCTTCATCTGTACCGAGTGACCCTCGACCCGGGCGGTCCCGATACCTGAGACGGAAACGATCCTGAGTCCGCGGATGCGATCGGGGTGATAGACAATCTGGGTGTCGGGGACGGGATCGAGGTGAGCGTGGCATTGATTCAGATTCACCCAGCCATCGGCGAGGCTCGAGGGCAGGATGTCCATGCGATTGTGATGGCGATGAACCGGTTTGCCCGGCGGCTTGTCGAGAAACCGTAGTTCCCCTTCGTTGACCGCACGGACATCGAGGCCGGACTCGTCATCCGGCCACTCCGGTTCTTCGGCGCTTCCGGATGCGGTGAGGGATACGAGAATCGCCGCGCCGAGCAGGCGCGCCAGTACTCGGTTTACTACGAAAAGATGTGTTCGATTCCCCGGGTTTCTGTGCACGCTTCCTGATTCCTGTTTTCATTCCGGATGAAGGGGGATTCTGCGGCCCATCGCCTCATCCCGCAACCGTGGCCGGCGCCGCTACCACCTGGAGCCGCTCTACTTGGTAGACTCTTGCAACGATGCACCTGCCGGCGGGCGACGGTTCCGCGTAGCGGTGTGCTGGACCCCGATGTAAGACGACCGGATCCCGGGACAATGCTGGACTGGAAAAAAATAGAAACGGTGTTTCTCGATATGGACGGTACCCTGCTCGACCTGCATTTCGACAACTACTTCTGGCTTGAGCATGTTCCCCTTCGCTACGGTGAAAAGCACGGCCTGAACCCGGGAGACGCGCGTGACGCCTTGCTGAGCAAATACCGTTCTGTGGAGGGTACGCTGCAATGGTATTGCATCGACTACTGGAGCATGGAACTGGATCTCGACATCACCGCGCTCAAGAACGAGGTCTCGCACAAGATCGCGGTACATCCACACGCGGAACGATTTCTGGCCTCGGTTCGGGAGAGTGGTCGAAACCTGATATTGCTGACCAACGCCCACGGGCGCAGCGTGGAGCTCAAACTGCGAAAAACCGAACTGGGCCGGTATTTCGACCGCCTGATCGTCTCGCACGATCTGGGCGAACCCAAGGAAAGCGCCGCGTTCTGGCCGTTGCTGCGCAATTACCAGCCTTTCAATCCCGAGCGCGCCCTGCTGGTGGATGACAATCTCTCGGTACTGCGTGCGGCCGCCCGCAGTGGCATTGCCTGGACGATCGCAGTGAAGCGGCCCGACACCACGCTCGGCGAGAAAGACACAAGAGAGTTTCCCGCGATCGCGGACTTCAGCGAGATTCTGCCGGATTGAGCCGAACTATCTCTTGTCCCACCGCTTGAAGCGCTTCCTGCAGTAGCGCAGCAGCGACTCGTAGTCCTCGAAGTAGAAGTCAAACCCGTCTTCGGCCGGGGCGTCGAACTCGCAGTAGTCATTGGAGTGTTCCCTGCAGATCGTGGGACGCTGCTCGTAGATCCCGCAAAAGCCGTTGGGTTGCAGGTGATTGCAGCGTGAATCCAGGAGCAGGTACCAGCCGTCCGAATCCTTGTAGGCCTTGACGTTCTCGTGGGACACCTGCCAGAGCAGATGGTCGAAATCGCTCTTGCTCCTCGGTGAGTCGATCTGCTGGGTGACATAGGTGCAGCACTTGGAGTTCGTGCAGTAGCCGCACTTGGTCTCGGGCGTAATCGGTTCGACGCGAACCGGAATCTCGGACTTTTGGTAACTGGCCATGGTGGCGGTGAACCCGTGCGGAACGAACCCTTGGCAATGTAGAGCGAATTTAGGCGATTGGCGCTAAAGAATCCACCGGAACACGTCGGATTTTCGTTCGCCTTTACGGCGTGATAACAGGCGCAAAGTCGAGCCATGTCACTGTTGTCACAACACAGAGGACGGGCGACAAAGACAAGCAGGATGGACTGTCATTTGACAGAATTCGCCTCATCTCCCGACGTCGATCCGGAAGACGAAATGGCGATCGGGGCGGGCCGCTGGTTTGTGCGTCCGTTCCGTCATGGTAACTTCGCCGTCATCGCGCAGCGTCAGATACGTGGAACTGCGGGTCCCGTATCCAGCGGTATCGATGAAGATGGAACCGAGCCGGCGTTCGACTTGCAGACCGACACCGGTATCCGGAAGGTCCGCGTCAGGCGGGCGCGAACGGTCGCCCAGCAGTTCGAAGACGGTTTCAGCACTGATCGAGTTCGTGTCGATCAGCTTGCTCAGCGCGGCCTTGGCCTTGAGCACCTTGGGCCAGGGTGAGTCGAGTTCCCGATTGCTCAGACCGTAAATGCCTGCCTCCAGGCGGTGCAATTGGTCCTTTGGGCTGTGGTAATTCCACAGTTCGCGAGTGTCACCAGCTAGAAGACTGAATCCACGGTAGTGGGACCTCTGGAGTCGAAGCCGATCCAGGAACTTTTGCGGTGGATCACGCGATTCGAGGTATTCCGACACCACGAGACCTCGTGAACGGGCATCGGGGGGCACCGGCGCGGCCCCCCGGAAATTCGTGACCGCGGCGAAACGCCCGCGACGCGTGACGCCGAGCCAGGTACCCCCTTTCTCGAGGTCACGGCCAGCCAGGACGTGTGGGGCGTCCGCATGGAAGTCGAGCCGCGAGGTCGGACGGGAGACGTACTCGTCCCGGTTTGCCGCCAGCGCGAGCCGGTAACCGGGGACGGTGTTCCATGCAAGGACGATCAGGCACATCTTTGCGTCAGGGAAGTGGGTGCGATACCGGTGCGGTGGGTAAGAGCGATGACGGCGTCAGGATCCGAGTGCGGCGGTTGTGCCAGGGATGGGCGCCGGTGCAACGATTACTACCAGCCGGGCCCGGTGAAGGTGCTACACGCGGCGTTGGGTGTTGGCGATCATCCAGCTGACCAGCGCCTGGAGCACCAGCTTTTGTTCGCGCGTGCAATCGGAACTGCGCTGAATCGACTCCAGGCGTTCCTTCATCGAGGCCACGAGGGATTTGTAGTGCTCGAGTTCCGCGCGTGAATGCTCCACCTCGAGACGAAGTTGGCCGATTTCCTCGACGAGATTGCGCTTGTGAAAGCTGACGTCGGGTTGCTTGTAGACGGCAAATTTCCGGTTTCGCGCCATGCGCTCCAGTACGGAACTGTCCTCCAGCTCAATGCCTGGGTAGGTGCCGAGCAGGTCATCGATCGCTACCTTGCCTTCGAAGGTATGCAGTTGCCCGCCGCGAATCCTTCCTTGAATCTCGCTCCTGCTGACCCCAGCCAGTCGTGCGGCCCGGGATACGCTCAGATGCTGCGTCATGTTTCGACAGCCTGAAAAGGGGGTAAAACCCACTGAATTGCCCGGTGACAGGATCGCAAGAGGATGCTGTTACGGGACCTGTCTGCCCAAAAGAGATATGGGCTGACGGGGAAAGTATATATCGAAAGGGATATGTGCGGAAGGGGGACTGGGGGGGTCAGTGATCCGGCGTCTCATTGTCGGTCCCACCGGTGAGTTGCCAACTCCAGGCACAATCGACCTCGGAACGTATCTTGATGAGTCCGTCGATGCCGTCGTCCACGATGACCTGCAGGGGGCTGCGCCGACGGAAACGGCGATGCGGGGAACGCAGCCAGATCAGGCCCACCTTCTGGTTCAGCGGGTAGGTCGTACGAAGTGCATCCGCGATCCCGGCGAGGTGTTCCACCCGTTTGAAGATTGCGTCATCGTCAGGCAGCGCGGTGTTACCCTGACGGTATTTCTCCACATGGCGTGTGCGGGTATTTTTGGGCAGCGCGAGCACGGTGATGATGTCATCCGCGCTCAGTCCCCACTCGTCCAGGGTGTGGACCACGGCCTGGCCGAGGGCGCGGCGCTGCTCTTCGGAATAGCCTGTCATCGTGTTCACTCCTTGCGGCCTCGAAACTTCCTGTCAATCGGACTTGTCGCCGGTCGGTTTCTTACCGATGCGCGATATCGGAACCACCGTGGATGTCTTCGGCTCGTCGCCGAAGCGGGGGCGCTCCTTGATCTCCATGCCCGCCTCCTCGACGAGTTCGCGCTCTCTGGAGGCAATCAGTGCAAAACAGGCGCGGATGTCGTCGATGCAGCCCTGACTCAGCGGATGCCGGAACCCCGGATCGGGTGTAGTTTCCCTGACGATCTTTCCCAGCGTCTTGCGCATGGCGATGAGGATGCGTTGTTCCTGGGATAAAGAAGGATTGCTCATGATCGGATTACGTCCCGGCGCTCAGGCCATCTCGAGTTCGCGGATCGGGGAGGTCTGTGGGCCCTCGACGTTTGCTGCCAGGTTGTACAGCGTCGCCTGCAGGGCTTCCTCGATTACCGGATGGTAGAATGGCATCCGAAGCAGGTCGAATACCGTCGCCCGCTGCTGGATGGACCAGGCGAGCAGATGCCCCAGATTTTCGCCTCTCGGGGCAATCAGGCTCGCTCCCAGCAGACGCCCTCCCTGCTTCTCCGCATACACCCGAATCACGCCCTTGTTCTTCGCCATGATCAGCGCCCGCCCCACCGGTCCCATGCGCATCTCGCCGACGGCAACGTCGTCGCGCCCGGCAAGCTCCGACCACTCCATGCCGGTCTGCACGATGTTCGGGTCGCTGAAGGTGATGCTCAGCGGCGTCTTGCGCCGGAAGGAGACAACGGTATCGTGCGAGGCGTTGTAACCGGCGATCTTCCCCTCGTCCCCGGCCTCGTGCAGGATGGGGCGCTCGCCGGAGATGTCACCGGCAAGGAAGATGGGATTCCCTTCGATCTGCATCGTCCGCGGATCGAACCGCGGTAGGCCCTTTGCGTCGAGTTCGATACCGAGGTCGCCGAGCTTCAGGGATTCCAGATTGGGTTTTCGCCCCATGGCGGCGAGTATCTTCTCCACCACGACACTCTTGTCGCCCGCGGTGACACGCAGTTGGCGTCCCTCCTTCTCCACCCTGGCCGGTTGTCCCAGGACCAGCGGGAATTCCTTGCCCAGGATCGAGATGGCCTCCGAGGCCACGACGGGGTCGCTGAGCCGGGCGATCGTGTCGACCTGGTCGAAGCCGGTGACCTCCAGCCCGAAACGGCTGAGTGACTGTCCAAGTTCCAGGCCGATGACACCGAGGCCGATGACCGCGATTGATTTCGGCAGGCTCTCCTGCTCGAAGATCTCGTCCGTGGTGAGGATGTGATCGCAGAACCCCTCTTCCCACGCCCGGGGAACGAAGGGGCGCGATCCCGTGGCAATGACGACGCGATCCGCGATGACACGCGTCTCGTTGACCTCGAGAACGTTAGGTTTCAGGAAATGGGCGTACCCGTCGACCAACTCGTCGCCGAGATCGTCGGTGCTGCTGCCCATCACGCGATCGACGAAGATGTCCCTCATGTCTCTCACATGATCGAGGGCGTCTTCCATGCTGAAGTCGAGCCGTTCTTCGCCGGATATGCCATGACGGTCGAAGACCTCCCGGCGGTGAAAGTCCTCGGCAACCTGGATAAACGCCTTGGAGGGCATGCAGCCCACACGCGCGCAGGTCGTACCCAGGTGGCCGCCATTGATGAGAACGAAGGATTTCCCTGCCCGACGTACCTGCGCCATCGCGTTCAGGCCCGACGTGCCGGCCCCGATAATCGCGACATCGACGTGTCTGTCCATTGACATTTTCAATCCACCTGCTGGGTTGCAATGCGGGAAGCATACCATTCCCGGATCCGCCGGGGCCGCTCCCGAATCGTAGTCGGAAATTGTATCATGAGGCCACCGGCGCCCCTGCCCGGTCTCGCAAGGCTGGTGGTGCGGCCCCGTTTGTCCTTTCCGGACAACGCCTTGCGAACGGGTGTGGCGCCCTGCAAGCGCCCTGACGATGGAACTTTTCTATACTCTGGTGTGTCGAGCCCCTGGCTTCGGGAGGAGCTTCATGAGTCGCGCAGCCTTCCACATTGGACAACTGGTTCAGCACAGACTGTTCGAGTACCGGGGTGTGGTTTACGATGTGGACCCCGTCTTTCAGGGTACCGATGCCTGGTATGCGGACGTTGCGCGCAGCCGTCCTCCCAGAGACCGGCCGTGGTATCGGGTACTTGTCGATGGGAAAGGTACCGAGACCTATGTCGCCGAGCGAAACCTTGAACCGGATTCCAGGGACGGCCCGGTGGATCACCCGAAGATCTGGCAGTTTTTCACCGGGTTCGAGAACGGGATCTACCACTATCGCAGGGACGCAAACTAGGCGATTGCCGGAAAATGGTCTATCGGATCGCGCCGGGTGAGCTGCGAAGCAGTGAACGGCTTGGGCAGGAAGCCCAAGACCGGTGCCCAAACAAAGCAGGGACAGCGCCGCGCCGGGATCGTTCGTCATCAAGGCGCGACAACAGGCGCATAGTCGAACTATGTGACTATTGTCGCAACACACAGGACGGACGAAAAGCCAAGCAGGATGGTATGCCATTTGACAGAAAACGCCTTAGTGTCCGTGATCGGTGACAGGCTGACTGAATTCGCAATGGTGACAGGGACAGGACACTAGATCATGCTGGACGCACTCAGGAAACTGTTTTCCGCGAAAGAGTCTTCTTCCGCTGGCGCCGGCGCGCAGGACGACACCGACCTGCCGCTGGCGGCCGCAGCCCTGCTGCTCGAGGTCGGGTACGCGGACTTCGAGATCCGCGAGAAAGAACTCGACGCCATATCCACCGCATTGCGCAACCGATTCGGTTTTACCGAGACGGATGTCCGCACACTGATGGAAGATGCGCGCGCGGCACACCACAGCGGACACTCGATGTATCCCTTCCTCACCAGGGTCAACAAGGCCTTTACTCCCGAGCGAAAGGTGCATCTCATCACGGACATGTGGCGCGTGGCTTACGCGGACAGACGGCTGGACAAGTACGAGGAGCATCGAATTCGCAAGATCGCGAACCTGCTGCACGTGCCGCACCGCGACTTTATCCGTGCCAAGCTGGCGGTTCGCGAGGCACTGGGTATCGACTAGCGTGAGGGTGCGGGGGAAGGGACGTGGCCCGGAAATCCGCCGGACCGTGGGTAGTCTGAAACTCACGTAATCGCCTTACGTTGCCTCAAACCATGTCTTTCAGGGCCTTGAGGGGCAGGATCTTGACGATCTTGTGTGCCGGTTTCGCCTTGAAGACGGTTGCTTCCTTGGTAAATGGATTGATGCCCTTGCGCGCCTTGGTCGCCGGTTTCTTGACGACCTTGATCTTCATCAGACCGGGCATGTTGAAAACGCCTGCGCCACGTGGTTTCAGGCTCTTTTCGATCAATCCCCCCAGTGAATCGAGAACCGCGCTGACGTCCTTTCGCGCCAGACCGGTTTCTTTCGCCAGGTGATTGAGAATCTCGGTCTTTGTCGGCGGCTTCTTGGTGTTCGCGTTTGCAGCCTTTTGCTGTGCGGGCATGTGTTCCCCCTATTCTTTGTCATCGTTATTGCGGCAGTCGATCCGATGAAGATAGCACGACATTTCGACCTCCGCGACCGGGATTCCCGCGCATCGGCCGCGATATCTCGAAGTCCGAGGGGGAAAACTATTGCGTAAAGAATTCCTGACGGAACTTGACTGTCTGCGTGCGCCCGCCTTCAGGCGTCACTTTGATGCTGAAATCGAGGGTCTCGCCGTTGGTGATAGGGAATTCGGCGATGTAGTAGATGGCGCCGGTATCGGTGATTTCGCGCATACTGAACGACTTGAGCTGATTGGAGAGATTGATTGCCTCTGCCTCGACGCTGGCCTTCATCGGTTGCGCGGGTAGATCCAGCTCTTTCTTGAGTACGGTGATCGTCAGCAATGCCTTGTTCTTGCTTCGCTTGATGTCGTAGGCGCGCGCGATCTGCGGGTTGAAGAAGTCCGTGCGAACGGCATTGTAGTGCACCACCACGTCACCGAAATCGGTGGCCTGTGCGGCGAATGCCCCCTTGGCTACGCACAGCGAAATCAGTAGCAAGAGTCCGATACGCAGGAAGTATCTGCTTGTCATCTCCATCTCCATCTCCATCTCCATCTCCAGTCGATCAGTGGTTGTGATTCGTGTGTCGTCAGGTCACCGGGAGGTTCAATGTTACACCGGTTCGCTCCACGCCCGTAGTCATGGAGGAGGGAAGAGCGAGCTAAGGCGATTTCTGTCAAATGACATGCCATCCTGCTTGTCTTTGTCGTCCGTCCTCTATGTTGCGACAACAGTTGCATCGTTCGACTATGCGCCTGTTGTCACGCCTTGATGACAATCGAAAATCCGGCGCGATCTGGTATGCCATTTTCCGGCAATCGCCTAAAGGGATTTCAGAATGATCAGGACGATGTTTAGTCCGATCAGTACGACAAGCGGCGAAAGATCGAGGCCCCCGACGGATGGAATCAAACGCTGAACGGGACGTAGCAGGGGGGCCGTCAGGCTTTGTAGCAGTGAGGTCAGCGGATTATTGTAGTACTGAGCCCCGGGAGAGACCCAACTCAGGACGGCCTGGATGATTACCGCGAATATGTATATCCAGACCACCAGCACGGCTATGCCCACAATCGCCAGATAAGCAAGCGTGGCGAGGTTGGCGTTAAGGCCGACTAGCCAGATCCTGAGTGCGAGTTCCATCAGCTTGAGCCCGAATGCCAGAACCAGAGAGGCCGTATCGATGGAGCCTATACTTGGGACGATGCGTCGAAGTGGAACCAGCACGGGGTTCGTAATCGTCACCAGGAACTGGGAGATCGGGTTGTAAAAGTCGGCGCGTGTCAACGCCAGGAGAAACCGGATGACGACCGCACCGATATACAGGGAAAACAGGTTCTTGATCAGGAAATCGAGTATTTCAGCGCTGACACCGGTCATAGTTGATCCTCCTTGCCGAGTGCTTCCTCGATCTCTCGTACGCGTTTGGCGGCGGCCTGCGCTGCAAACCCGATCACCTTGCGAATCTCGCCCCGTTCCAGTTGTTCGACCGCGCGTTCGGTGGTGCCGCCCGGAGAGGTGACGCGTCGGCGCAGCGCGGCGGCATCCTCGCCACTTTCCAGGGCGAGCTTCGCCGTGCCGAATGCGGTTTGCAGGGTGAGCAGCCGTGAGACCTCCGCGTCGAGTCCCAGCGACACACCGGCCGCCTCAAGTGCTTCCATGACCATCAGAAAATAGGCGGGGCCGCTCCCGGAGATCGCCGTGACAGCCTCGAGTTTGGATTCGTCCTCGAACCAGAAGCATAGGCCCACGGCGCGTACGATGCGCTCGGCCGTCTCCCGCTGTCCGTCACCGACCTCGGGATTCGCATAGGCGCCGGTCGCACCCGATTGCACCAGCGCCGGCGTATTCGGCATGCAGCGCACGACGGGGTGTCCCCCGCCCAGCCAACGGTCGAGGTCCTGGCAGCGGATACCCGCCGCGATGGAGATCACCAGTGCGGAACGATCGGAGAGGACCCCGGACAAATCGATGGCGACCTGGCGTACGACCTGTGGCTTGACGGCAAGCACCACGACCTCGCTCCCCTGGACTGCACTGCGGTTGTCCGTGAACTGTCTTGTCCCCGGGAAGTGCGTGCGCAGGAGTTCTCTCTGGGCACTGTCGGGGTCCGCAATGCCGATCCTGTCGTCGCGCCAGCCGTCCGCCAGCAGCCCGCCGATGATGCTGCGCGCCATGTTGCCGCCACCGATGAATGCGATGTGCGGGTATCGGGATTCGGTCGTCATCGAGTAATGTCGTACTGCGATATCGGGTTGAGATCGGAAAGGCGGTAATTCTACTTTGTATTGGTCGCGGACGACAGATTCGATCCGGACGACGCGGCATCGCGGATCGGGGACTCCTGATCCCCCGTGCTATGTCGGACGTGGCCCGAAGATGGCCGTGCCGATCCGGACGATCGTCGCACCTTCAGCGATCGCCGCTTCGAGGTCGCCAGACATGCCCATCGACAGCGTATCGAGCGCGAGCCCCTGCCGCTGCAGCGATTCGAGGGCCAGGCGGACCTCGGCGAAGCGCGCACGTTGTGTCTGCGGGTCCGTGCTTCGCGGAGGGATCGCCATCAGTCCGCGCAGGCGCAGCCGGTCCAGTCCGGCGATCTCACCAACCAGGTTCGGTAGCTCGCTGGCATCAACCCCGGATTTGGTGGGTTCGAGCTCGAGATTGACCTGTACACAGATATTGAGCGCCGGTGTGCCGGCGGGGCGCTGCGCGCTCAGGCGCCGCGCGATCTTGAGTCGGTCCACGCTGTGCACCCAGTCGAACCGCGCCGCGATCTCGCGCGTCTTGTTGGACTGGATCGGGCCGATGAAATGCCAGACGATGTCGGTGTCGGACAACGCATCCATCCTGAGTGCGGCGTCCTGTAGGTGGTTCTCGCCAAAGTGGGCTAATCTCGCCGCTGCTGCCACCCGGATCTCTGCGATGCTGCGTGCCTTGCTCGCGGCTAGCAGCAGCACACTGCCCGGATGCCTCCCGAAGCGGACCTCGGCGGCACGAATCCGTTGCCTGACGCGTTCGATATTTTCCACAATGGAGTTCATGCCCCGGGATCTGCTCGACAGGGGAGGACGGGGCGGCGTCGTGTCCCGCCAAATCATGAAAACAATACTATCCTTATTTGAGCAGCGAGGGTGTGGCGGTTCGGCGCGGGAGGGTGCAAGCGCGTTTCCCTCCCTGATCCCACGTGGGCGCCCGATCCCGGCCGGACCTGCTTCCAAGGCCACCGTATCCCCTAAAAAGACGAGACCATGGACATAACCCAACTACTCGCCTTCTCCGTCAAGAACAATGCATCGGACCTCCATATCTCGGCGGGTGTACCGCCGATGATCCGCGTGGACGGCGACGTGCGCCGAATCAATGTGCCGGCCATGGAGCACAAGGAAGTGCACGGCATGGTCTACGACATCATGAACGACAAGCAGCGCAGGGACTACGAGGAGTTTCTGGAAACCGATTTCTCGTTCGAAATCCCGGGGCTGGCGCGCTTCCGGGTCAATGCGTTCAACCAGAACCGCGGAGCGGGGGTTGTTTTCCGCACCATCCCGACCAAGATTCTTACCCTCGAGGAACTGAACTGCCCGAAGATCTTCGAGGACATCTCGTCCTATCCGCGCGGCATTGTGCTGGTGACGGGCCCGACGGGCTCGGGAAAGTCCACCACGCTTGCCGCCATGGTCGACTACAAGAACGACAGTGAATACGGGCATATACTGACGATCGAGGACCCGATCGAGTTCGTCCACGAGAGCAAGAAATGCCTGGTAAACCAGCGCGAGGTGCACCGTGACACGCACGGCTTCAATGAGTCGTTGCGCTCGGCCTTGCGTGAGGACCCGGACACGATCCTGGTGGGCGAGCTCCGCGATCTGGAAACCATCCGCCTGGCGCTGACCGCGGCCGAAACGGGACATCTGGTCTTTGGCACCCTCCACACCAGCTCGGCGGCCAAGACCATTGACCGCGTCGTCGACGTGTTTCCCGCAGCCGAGAAGTCAATGGTGCGGTCCATGCTGTCGGAGTCCCTGAAGGCCGTGATCTCCCAGACGCTGTGCAAGAAGATCGGCGGCGGACGCGTCGCGGCGCACGAGATCATGATCGGTACCCCCGCCATACGCAACCTGATCCGCGAGGACAAGGTGGCGCAGATGTATTCGGCGATCCAGACGGGCCAGGGCACCGGGATGCAGACGCTGGACCAGAACCTGAAGGAGCTGATCTCCCGGGGCCTGATCTCTCGGGAGGAGGCGCGCCGCAAGGCGGCAAACAAGGAGACCTTCTGAGGGGCGCGCCGGTCGCTCCCCCTTGTCCACTGAATTTGCGTGCCAGTGAGGTGACGAGATATGGATCGAGACAAGGCGATAGGTTTCATGCACGACCTGCTCAAGACCCTGATCGGCAGGAACGGGTCGGACATGTTCATCACCGTCGGGGCACCGCCGTCGATCAAGGTCGACGGAAAGATGATGCCGATTACCAATCAGGCCCTCACGCCGACCCATACCCAGGTCCTGGTGCGTGCGATCATGAACGACAAGCAGGCGCGGGAGTTCGAGGAGAAGCAGGAGTGCAACTTCGCCATCAATATGCCGGGGGTCTCGCGATTTCGTGTCAGCGCGCTGACCCAGCAGGGAAACGCGGGGATGGTCATCCGCGTGATCACCAGCGAGATCCCCAAGTTCGAGGACCTGAGCCTGCCGAAGATCCTGCGCGACATCGCCATGACCAAGCGCGGCCTGGTGATCTTCGTCGGCGGCACCGGATCGGGTAAGTCTACTTCGCTGGCGGCGATGATCGGTTACCGTAACGAACATAGCTACGGTCACATCATTACGATCGAGGACCCGGTCGAGTACGTGCATCCTCACAAGAACTGCCTGATCACGCAACGCGAGGTCGGCGTCGACACGAAGAGCTACGAGGTCGCGCTCAAGAACACCCTGCGCCAGGCCCCCGACGTCATCCTGATCGGGGAGATCCGCGAACGCGAGACCATGGACCACGCCGTCGCCTTCGCGGAGACGGGCCATCTCTGCCTTTCCACCCTGCATGCGAACAGCACCAACCAGGCCCTGGACCGGATCATCAACTTCTTTCCCGAGGAGCGGCGCTCGCAGTTGCTGATGGACCTGTCGCTGAACTTGAAGGCGGTCATCTCACAGCGCCTGCTGCCGAAGGCCGAGGGCGAGGGTCTGGTCCCCGCAGTAGAGGTCATGCTCAACACGCCATTGATGTCCGACCTGATCTTCAAGGGCGAAGTGCACGAGATGAAGAGCCTGATCAAGAAATCCACCGAGCAGGGAATGCAGACTTTCGATCAGCATCTGTTCCAGCTCCTGGAAGAGGGCAAGATCACCTACGAGGACGCCCTGCGCAATGCCGATTCGGTCAACGACCTGCGCCTGCGCATCAAGCTGGAGGGGACGATCGCCAAGCATGCGATGCCGGGTGACACGACCCTCGGCGGGCTCGAGATGGAAGCCAAGCAGGAGGAATCCGGATTGATGTAGGCGATTGCCGGAAAATGGCATACCAGATTGCGCCGGATTTTCGTTCGTCATCAAGGCGCGACAACCGGCGCATCGTCGAACGATGGAACGGTTGTCGTAACACGGAGGACGGACGAAAAGACAAGCAGGATGGTATGTCATTTGACAGAAATCGCCTAAGGTCCCGAAGGAAGACAGCGTTATGAACATCACTCCGTATCTCAAATTGATGTCTGACAAGAATGCCTCCGACCTGTTTTTCACCACCGGCGCCCCGGCGAGCGTCAAGCTGGAGGGGGAGATGCGTCCGGTCAGCCGCAGTGCGCTGGATCCCGGTGTGACCAGGGAGATCGCCTACAGCCTGATGGACAAGGCGCAGATCCGCGAGTTTGAGGCCACCAAGGAGATGAACCTGGGTCTCAGCATCGCAGGGATCGGCCGGTTCCGTGTCAACATCTACCGGCAGCGCGGCGAGGTGTCGCTCGTCATCCGTTTCATCAAGTCGATCATCCCGACGTTGGAGGAGCTCTCGCTGCCGCCGGTGCTGAAGGATCTCGTCGGGCACAAGAACGGGCTGATTATCGTGGTCGGCTCGACCGGCTCGGGCAAGTCCACGACACTGGCCTCGATGCTCGATTTTCGCAACGCCCACCACGCGGGCCACATCCTGACGATCGAGGATCCGATCGAGTACGTATTCGCCCACAAGAAATCGATCATCGGGCAACGCGAAGTGGGTCTCGACACGCTCTCCTACGACAATGCGCTGCGCGAGGCGATGCGCGAGGCCCCGGACCTGATCATGATCGGCGAGGTGCGCGATCGCAAGACCATGGCGGCGGCGATCTCCTACGCCGACACCGGCCACCTCTGCCTGACGACCCTTCACGCCGTCAACGCGAATCAGGCGCTCGATCGGGTCATCAACCTGTTTTCCTCGGACGCCAGGCAGCAGATTCTGATGGACCTGTCGCTGAATCTCCGCGGTATCGTGTCACAGCGCCTGGTCGTGGGGATGGACGGCAGGCGGGTCCCGGCGGTCGAGGTGCTGGTTAACACGCCCTACAGCTCCGAACTCATCAAGAAGGGGGAGATGGGGGCATTGAAGGAGGTCATGGAAAAGGGATCGGTCAATGGGATGCAGACCTTCGACCAGTCGTTGTTGGAACTGTACCGGATGAAGCGCATCAATCTGCAGGCGGCCCTGGCCAATGCGGATTCCCGCGGCAATCTGGAGTGGCGGATCAATTTTGGGGGTGGCGAGGACAGCTTCGAGGATAAGGTCGAATCGTTTCAGTTCCCGGACGACGTCATCGAGGAGTCCCCGAAGGCGGGGTCGGACGTCGACCCCCATGCGGCGATGGAAGGCGAGGAAGAGGTGCCCGACCAGGCTATGGACACACTCTCGATGATGCGAAATGCCTTCGGCGACGAGGGCGATGATCCAGATGAGGACGATGACATGGACGACCTCGACGTCAAAAAATTCTGATTTCAGCTTCGGTCCAGGTTGACAGGCGCCGGGTGTGGTACTGCCGAATCTGTAACCTGCAGGCGCATCACGCCGGGAAGACCGTATCGGCCTCGAATACCGGTCCGTCGACGCAGACGCGCTTCATGGCCGTGCCTTCGGCGGTTTCGACCTCGACGACGCAGCCGGCGCATCCGCCGATGGCGCAGGCCATGTACTCCTCTAGCGAGACCTGGCATGGAATCCGGAAGCGGCGGCACAGACCCGCCAGGGCTTCCAGCATGCCATGAGGTCCGCAGGCGTAGACGACGAGGTCCTCCGTGTGTCCCCGCTCAGCGATCCAGCGCTTGGCGAGATCGGTTACGTATCCCTGGTAACAGCCGGGATAACCCTGCAGGCTCGCGAGTCTCGACGGGATGCCCTTCTCCTCGAGTAGCGGCAATGCAGCAATGGTCCCGTCGGGCATGCCTCGCGTCACGATGCGCGAGGGTACGGGCGGAAAGGGGAACGGCACTTCGGAGCCCATCAGAACCAGCAGTTTCCCGGGTGCCAGATCGCGCAGTCGTTCCGCCTGAAAGATCATTGGTGGGATACCCACGCCACCGCCGATCATCAGGGCGCACGATGACGCTGCGGGTGGTACGGAGAAACCTTTGCCGATCGGGCCCAGGCAACTGATCTTGTCCCCTTCCCTGCGTTGTGCCAGGATTCTCGTTCCGCGACCCACTACCTTGTACAGGACCTCGATCCAGCCCGCGTCCCGGGAACTCCGCATGATCGAGAACGGTCGCCGCATGGCGAGCAGGGGGTCGCAGCGAAGGTGGACGAAGCTCCCCGGGCCTGCGGCGGCCGCGCAACGCGGCGCCTCCAGCCGAAGGATGTACTGCTCCCCCGGACAGGTCAGATGCCGCTGGATCCGTCCCTCCTCCAGGAAGATCGTGCCGCAACTCGGGAGGCTCATGCCTGCGGCTCGGCCTTGTAGACGATTCTGCCGCCCAGCAAGGTGTGAGTGACCCGTCCGGTGAATTCCCAGCCCGAAAACGGCGAGTTCTTTCCGCAGCTCTGCATCCTGCAGGGGACGAACTCCCATGCCGCATCGGGGTCGATAATTACGATGTCGGCAAGGCTTCCTTCCGACAGTGTGCCGCCGTCGATGCCGGTGATCGAGGCCGGGCCATGGGTGACCAGGGAGATTGCCTCGGTCAGGGTAAGGAGGTTTTCATGGACCAGCCGCAGCATCAGCGCCAGCAGGGTTTCTACCCCGGAGACGCCCGGCTCGGTTTGTGCGAACGGCGCGCGTTTCGCGTCGGGTTCGTGCGGTTGATGGTCCGAACAGACCGCGGTGATGGAGCCGTCCACCAGACCGGTGCGTAATCCCTCCAGATCACGTCGGGTGCGCAGGGGCGGGATGGTGTGGCACAGGCTGTTGAAGTCCGACACGTCCATCTCTGTCAGGAAGAGTTGGTGGGCGCAGACATCGGCGGTGATCGGAAGCCCGTCGTATCGGGCACGCGCGACCATGCGTACCGCGCGAGTCGTAGACAAGCGGCAGAAGTGGACGCTCGCTCCGGTCTGCTCGATCAGGGCGAGCATCTGACCGAGCGCCGCGGTTTCCGCGGCTTCCGGGATTCCCGACAGCCCCATCCGGGTCGCGACCGCACCCTCATGGGCGCAACCGTGGTCCATCAGGTCGAAGTCCAGCGGGTGAAGGAACACCTTATGCCCCGTGCTTGCCGCATATTCCATCGCGCGTCGAAGCACGAGCGGACTGGCGATCGGGTTCAAGGCCTGACTCACCCCGACACAACCGGCTGTCTTCAAGGCTGCCATCTCGCTCGGGGCCCGTCCCTCCAGCCCCTTGGTCAGCGCGCCCAGCGAGTAGACGCGGCAGTAGCCGGCGTCCGCGGCGCGTTGCTGAATGAGTTCGACCTCGGCGGGCGAATCGACGACCGGCTTCGTATCCGGCGGGCAGGTCAGACTGGTGATACCGCCCGAGGCTGCCGCGCGCGTCTCGGACTCGATGGTCGCCTTGTGCTCCTGACCGGGTTCACGCAGCCTCGCGGCGAGGTCCACCAGGCCCGGAATCACCCATTTGCCGGTGGCACCGATGGTGCGGCTGGCGGCGAACCCGGCGGGCGGGGAGCCCACCCCCACGATACGGTCCTTCTCGATGTACAGGTTCGTCACCGCGTCGAGGCCGGTGGCCGGGTCTACGACTCTTCCGTTGACGATGCGAAATCTCATCGCTCACCCGGCGCCGTCGAGGCGATGGCCATCGACATCACGGCCATCCTGACCGCGATACCGAAGGTCACTTGCTGCAGGATGACCGAGCGTTCCCCGTCCGCCACTTCGGAGTCCATTTCTACGCCGCGATTGATCGGCCCGGGGTGCATGACGATGGCATCCGGCGCGGTGAACTCGAGGCGACCGGGCGTCAGGCCGTAGCGTTGGAAGTATTCGTGCTTGCTTGGTAGGAACGCGCCGTTCATGCGTTCGTTCTGCAATCTCAGCGCGATGACGACATCCACGTCCCGGAGTCCGGAAGCGATGTCGGAGAACGCATGGACACCGAGCGTTTCAACCTGTGCCGGCAGCAGCGTCTGTGGGGCGATGACACGAACCTCTGCTGCGCCTAGTGTGTTCAGTGCCAGTATCTGGGAGCGCGCGACGCGCGAATGAAGGATATCCCCAACGATCGCTACCCGCAGGTCCCGAAAGTCGCCCTTGTGCCGTCGGATCGTGAACATGTCCAGCATGGCTTGGGTCGGGTGCGCGTGGCGGCCGTCGCCGGCGTTGATGACCCGCACGTGCGGGGCGACGTGTCTAGCGATGAAATGCGCCGCACCACTGTCGGTGTGGCGGACCACGAACATGTCCGTGTGCATCGCCTCGAGGTTACGCAGGGTATCGAGCAGACTCTCGCCCTTGGTCGTCGCGGCGGCGCTGATGTTCAGGTTGATGACGTCTGCCGACAATCGCTTGGCCGCGAGCTCGAAGGTCGTTCGTGTTCGGGTGCTGGCTTCGAAGAACAGGTTGACGATCGTTTTGCCGCGCAGCAGCGGGACCTTCTTGACTGCCCGCCCATCCACGCCCGCGAAAGATTCCGCTGTGTTCAGGATGCTGGTGAGCAGCGTGCAGGGCAGGCCCTCGATGGTGAGAAAATGCCGCAGACGACCGTCCTCGGTGAGCTGTCTGCTGACCGGAAACGGGATGGTTTCCGCCACCCTTGTGTCGGGTGTACCGGAAGTCATCGTCTATCCTGTCCCGGATCCATTGTCATCGACGTCCACCACGGCCAGCGTGAGCGGGGACGGACCCGAAAGCTTTACCTGCTGGTGGCGCCCGAGGTGCAGTTTGCGTCCGACGATCTCCGGCTGTATCGGTAGCTCCCGATCCTCGCGATCGATCAGTGTCACCAGCGTGACACTCGCAGGCCGCCCGTAGTCGAAGATCTCGTTCAGTGCGGCGCGAATCGTGCGTCCGGTATAGAGGACGTCGTCCACCAGTACGATATGCCGCCCGTCCACGCTCAGCGGCAGTTGCGAGGGACGCACCCTGGGGTTGAGGCCCAGCCGGCTGAAGTCGTCACGGTAAAAGGAGATGTCGAGCAGCCCCAGGGGATCGGTCAGGCCAAGGTCCTGGTGCAGGCGCTCTGCGACCCAGGCCCCACCGGTGTGAATACCAATCATGAGGACGTCTTCCCGACCCAGGTCGCGAAGCAGGGCGCGCAGGTCGGTTTGCATCCGTTCCAGCAGTTCGTCTACGCTGTCGTTCATTGCGTGGATTGCGGGTCTGTTCCCGATTCGGTGTTCATCCATGTCTCCAGCAGCAGCGCGGCGGCGACCCTGTCGATATCGCCACGGCGAATGGACCGCCGGATGCCTGCGCGGCGGCGAATCCTGAGCTGGTGATAGGCCTCGTCCGAACTCAATGTTTCGTCGACGGTGAAGACGGGGAGCCCGAAGCGTTTCCCGAGGCCTCGACGGAATCTGCCGATCTCCGCGAGGATCGCATCGTTGGTACCCCCGGACCGCGCCTCACCGCGGGGCTCGCCGACCACGAGCGCGTCCGGAGACCATTCCGAAATCATCCCTTCAATAGTATGCCAGTCGGGTGCGCCACCCACGCTGGTAATGGTCCTTAGCGGGGTCACGGTACCGGTCGACATGTTACCCACGGCCAGACCGGTGCGGCGTCTACCGTAGTCAAAGCCCAGGACGACCCGGATCATCGACAGAGGGTGCCGTGCAGGGCGATGTCGAGTGGCAGGCATCGATCCGGTGCCGGTACTCAGGCATGACCGGCGCTTCCATCGATCAGGTTCAGGTCGACACCCAGTTTTTCCGCCGCGGCGCGCCAGCGTTCATTGCTCGGCAACAGGAATACGATATCAGGGTCGTTGGGGACCGTCAGCCAGGCGTTGTCGGCGATCTCGCGCTCCAGCTGACCGGGCGCCCAACCCGCATACCCCAGGGCGATCAACTGCCGTTCCGGGCCGTTGCCGGATACGGTGGCGGCAATGATGTCCCGAGACGTCGTCAGGCCGAGGTCCGTGTCGATCGCCAACGTCGATTCCCAGTGACCCAGCGGCTGATGAAGCACGAAACCGTGGTCCATCTGCACCGGACCGCCGGAATATACCGTGACGTCCTCGAGCAGGGATGTGCCCTGCTGGATTTCCAGGTGTTCCACCAGGTCGGTCAGCGTCAGGTCCGTGGGCCGGTTTATCACGATGCCCAGGGCGCCCTGATCGTTGTGTTCGCAGACCAGCGTCACCGTCTGCGCGAAATTCGGGTCGGCCAGGTTCGGCATGGCGATGAGGAAGTGATTGGCAAACAGGGTGGAGTCCATTGCGCTCAACAGGTGCGTGGTGAATGGAGGCCGCAGTGCGATCGACGGAAAAGGGAAACCGGATTGCGGTCGGTTTTCCGATGCACCGGTGACGTATCGCTTCCCGATCGGGGGATCGCGGAACCACCGCTGGTGACGTCGCTTGGCCGCGTCACGCGGTTCCCCCGGCCCTCATGGTTGAATTCGGGTATACCCAGTCCGCGCGTCTTGCTTTGCATCCGTCTCGATCAGTCGTTCGAACGGTGTCCGTGACGTCCATAGTGGATAGTATGTGCCCGATCGGGGGATGCTGACAAGCGGCCGCGGTCGGGGGGGTTCGATGGGGCCGGCTACTCCGTCAGGCGAGTTTCTCCGGCCTGAAACAGCCAGGTGCGCGTTATCATCAGTCGGTCCGTGGTCTCTCGCAGTGCTTCGGGAAACGCCTTGAAGGGAGAGGCGAGCTGTATGATTCGCGTGGCCGCGTCGTCGAGTACCTGATGTCCGGATGGAGATCCGATCTCCACGTTGAGGATATCGCCGTCGTGATTGAGGAGTACGTGCAGGATCAGGCTGCCGCCCAGTTGTCTGCGCCGGGCCTCGTCCGGATAGTTGAGGTTGCCGACGCGCTCGACCTTGTCGACCCACTCTCGGACGTACTGAGCCTCGGGTGCGCTCTTTGCGCTGAGGGAATCCACGAAGCTGACCCGTGGGAGTTGCGCGAACTGCTGCTCGCGGGACGCCAGCTCCGCGGTGAGCCTGGCGATCTCCGTCTGTCGGGAATCTTCCGTTTGCGACGTGTCGAGCTCCCGGCGCAGTTCTTCCGTTGGGGACTCCTGGCTCGACTCACGATAGTCAGATGGACTCACGGAGGTGACGACGCTTTGCCGGTTCTCTACGTCCGCGGCGCTGGCGTCTTCGGTCCTGAATGGCGACATCCCGGCCATCGGCAGGGGACTGGGGCTCGATACCGGACTGGTGGGGTGTCGTGCCTCATCGATCTGTCCGCTCGCCTGCTGCGCGGCCTGTGCGATGCGCTTCGCGTCTTCGGGCGCTTCTTCGGCCTCGGTCTGGACCAGGATGACGTCCAGCGAGGCTGATGCGGGTGCCGGGTCGCGCGGGACGCCGAAGCCAACACCGAAGATCACGATTGCGTGCAGTGCAGCCGCTACAGTGAGGGACAGGGGTAGGATGTTCCCCGAAGACTCGCCCGTGCCGATGGCGTGTCCGATCATGCCGGCCTCCTGTTCATCTCGCCGGTCGGGGCGGCACCCGACTCATGTCCGGGGCTCGGAGCGTTCCGAAAGCCGGCGCTCGGCCGCATCGAGAAGTTCGGCGCTGATATTGAGTCCGTACAGGGCATCGAGTTCGCGAATGCAGGTCGGGCTGGTGATGTTGACCTCGGTCAGGTACTCGCCGATCACGTCGATGCCGGCGAACAGGATGCCTCGTCTGCTCAGTTCCGGTCCGACCTGGGTGCAGATCCACCGGTCGCGATCATTCAGTGCGACCCCTTCGCCGGTGCCTCCGGCCGCCAGGTTGGCCCTCGCCTCTCCCTCTACGGGGATTCGCGCCAGCGCCCAGGGTACCGGCTTCCCGTCGATGAGCAGGATCCGCTTGTCGCCTTGTTCCACCTCCGGTATGAAGCGCTGCGCCATGATGGTCCGCTTGCCGTGGTTCGTCAGGGTCTCGATGGTCACGTTGGCGTTTGGGTCTCCCCGGGCCACCCGGAATACCGACTCGCCGCCCATCGAATCGAGTGGCTTCAGGATCGCCGTACCGTGTGTGCGGATGAATTCCCTGAGGCGGTCCTGCTCCCGGCTGACCAAGGTCGGTACGCAGCACTGCGGGAACCAGGCGGTAGACAACTTTTCGTTACAGTCTCTCAGCGCGGCCGGGGCATTGATGACCAGCGCCCCCGCCTCGCCGGCAAGGTCCAGTGCATAGGTGGTGTAGATGTACTCCATGTCGAAGGGGGGATCCTTGCGCATGAGAATGATTGCGCAATCGGACAAGCGGCGCTCCGCGGTGGCGCCCAACTCGAACCAGCCCCGGGGATCGTCGGCAACCGAAAGCGGCCGCATGCTGCCCAAGGCCACACCGTCCTGTACGAAAATACAGTCCTGCTCCAGGTACTGTATGCCCCAGTCCCTGCGCTGCGCCTCGAGCAGCATGGCGAACGTACTGTCCTTGTGGATCTTGATGGACCCGATGGAGTCCATGATCACGGCGATCTCGATCTGCATGGGTGTGTCGGTTTGCGCCACTTCCCTCGGGAAAGGATTTCCGGGTACGGTGCGCCGGTGTGAGTCGGCCACGTCGGAATATTAGGTCATTTTATCCGCTTTGCACTGCGGGCGGTCGCCGTTTCTTCGTAATTGTCCTATATTCTCCTACTAATGAGCCGCTTCCTCCGTGTTGGCACGGATCGTGACCTCTTGGGTCAGGTGCGTTAAAGAATTAGCAAACTCTGAATTGCGGTTTCTTGTGTCTGGCGGTCGGGATTTCTCCGGATCTTTTCCACTCTATCGGGGCTGATGTGAGCGCGAATGCAGACATGGCGACAGAGGATCTCGCCGGCGTCAAGGTGATGATCATCGACGACAGCAAGACCATCCGCAAGACTGCGGAGATGCTGTTGAGAAAGCAGGGCTGCGAGGTCATTACCGCAACCGACGGTTTCGAGGCGTTGTCGAAGATTGCCGAGCACAAACCGGACCTGATATTCGTCGACATCATGATGCCGCGTCTGGACGGTTACCAGACCTGCGCCCTGATCAAGAACAATCGTGAGTTCAGGGGTACACCCGTCATCATGCTGTCGAGCAAGGACAGCATCTTTGATAAGGCGAGGGGGCGCATTGTCGGGTCCGAGCAGTACCTGACCAAGCCATTTAGCAAGGACGATCTGTTGAGTGCCATCAGGGAATACCTCAAGCGGTAACTTGCTCAATTGCCGGTCGGAGCGCCGGGACGGCAAGACGGGATCCGAGAGGGCGCAGCTGTGAAAATTTACCTGTAACCGGGAGGCAGAAAGTGACCCGTATTCTGATCGTTGACGATTCCCCGACCGAGATACACGTGCTCAGGAAGATCCTCGAGAAGGCGGGATATGATATCGCGGTTGCCGAGTCCGGAGAGGAAGGCGTTCAGAAGGCTCGCAACGATGTCCCCGACCTGATCCTGATGGACGTTGTCATGCCGGGCCTGAACGGGTTTCAGGCGACCAGGCAGCTTTCCAACGATCCCCAGACAGCCCGCATTCCGGTGATTATGGTGACAACCAAGGACCAGCCGACCGACAAGGTCTGGGCGAGCCGGCAGGGTGCGAAGGGCTATCTGGTCAAACCGGTCAAGGAAAAGGAATTACTGAAGAGCGTTCGTTCGCAACTGTCCGGTTGACCGGAGACGATCATGTCCAGCGCAGAGAGCCGCAAGGTGATCGAGTTGCTTTACGGAATGCAGCAGAGGGCGATGCGGCTGGCTGCGGGTCTGCCCATACTGGAGGCGGTGCGCGAGGAATGGGTCGGTATCGCGTTCCAGTTGCGCCAGCATACCTTGCTCGCCCCCATGACCGAGGTGAAGGAGGTGATTACGCCACCCTCACTTTCCCAGATTCCGCATATCAAGACCTGGGTCAAGGGTATCGCAAACATGCGTGGCAACCTGCTGCCGGTGATCGACCTGCAGTTGATGTTGTTCGGCAACGCCCTGGCCGCTGATCCAAAGAACCAGCGGGTCATCGTCGTGGATCTGGAAGGTATTTCCACGGGACTCCTGGTGGATTCGGTACAGGGCCTGAATCATTTCTGGGCCGATGAGGTCCGGGGCCCACCCGCGGGGCTCGAACCCGCGCTGCAGCCCTTCGTTCAGCAGTCATTCGCATCCGATGATGGAAATTTCGGTGTCTTTGGTCTCATGAGTCTGGTGTACAGCGAGGCCTTTCTGGATGCGGCGGTGTGAGCGGATGCGGTTCGCGCCGATTCGCGGCGCGTTGTCTTCCGGGGGATCGACGACCTCCGGAAGGAATTTACGTCGTAGCGAGAGATCTACCCGTGGGTGCAGGTTCCCGCAGCAATACCCGTCTTGTCGGTTTCAGGGCATTCCTGTCCCGGTCCGAATCCCGAGCATGTCGATCAGGAGAAACAAAGCATGAAAGTATCCACCGGTGGTGACAAGTTAACGATATTTCTCGTCGTCGTTCTGGTGGCGTTGATCGCGGTGGTCGGTGTGGCCGCAGTGTACATCACCATACAGGCAAAGCATGAGAGCGAGTATCTCTCGATCGCCTCGGAACAGCAGCTGCTTTCCCAGCGTATGGCCACCCTGTCTCTGGAAGCCGCCTCGGGAACGAGCGCGGCATTCGATCAGCTCAGACAGGAGCGGGACACCTTCGATGCACTGCAGGACAAGATGAAGAAAGGTGACCAGGGTGCCGGGCTATCCGCCGCGCCCGCCGAGATCCGGAGCCAGGTGAACGCGGTTGATGGAGACTGGCAGACCTACCGCAGAAGTATCAATGCCATACTGGATGGTCAGGAAACGATCTCGACCGTTGCCGAGTATGTGGAGATCATTCGGGAGACCGTGCCCTTCCTGCTGGAGACTTCCGACGAGGTCGTTAGTGTCCTGGTCGAGAACAAGGCGCCGCAGCAGCAGATCTACATCGCCGCGCGCCAGCTGATGATCGCTCAGCGGATGGAGAACAGTCTCAATCGCGTACTTGCCGGTACCGAGGCGTCCGCAACGGCCGCCGAGGATTTCGGTGCTGACGCCAGACTGTTTGGTCAAGTGCTGGAGGGATTCGCCAACGGGAGCGAGGAACTGGGCATCAGGAAGCTGACCAATGCCAGTGCACGCGAGGCGTTGCGCGAGGTGGCGGTGGCCTATGCCGTGGTGAAGGAGCAGGCGGAAGGCATAATCGAGTCTGCGGCGGGTCTGGACCAAAGCAATATCGCGGCCAGCAGCATCGAATCCCAGGGCGCCCTGATGCTGGGCACCACGCAGTCCCTGGAAGCAGCCATCAGGTCGTACGGGTCGAGGCTCGACCTGCTGACGAACGTCGCCGGCGCCCTGGCCGCCGCCTCACTAGTCATCCTGCTTCTCATCAGCTGGCGGCTGGTACGCGGTGCGCGAATTCGTGCCGAAGTGTCCGCGGGTCAGAACAACCGGAACCAGCAGGCCATCCTCAGACTGCTCGACGAGATGGCAACGCTGGCGGACGGCGACCTCACCGCGCGCGCCACCGTTACCGAGGATATTACGGGTGCGATCGCGGACTCCGTGAACTTCTCCATCGACGCGCTCAGAAATCTCGTTGCGACCATCAACGATAGCTCGGAGCGGGTATCGAGATCTGCTGAACGCACACAGAAAATCACCTCCAATCTCTCCGAAGCCAGTAACACGCAAGCCCGCGAGATCGCGGCGGCGTCCGCCGCCGTGGTCGACATGGCCGACTCGATAGAGCAGGTGTCGAGAAACGCGGGCTCGTCGGCCGAGGTCGCGCAGCGTGCGGTGGACTATGCCCACGGCGGCACGAGCGCGGTGAGCCGCACCATCGACGGTATGGGTACGATTCGCGAGCAGATTCAGGAGACCTCCAAGCGCATCAAGCGGCTCGGCGAGAGTTCCCAGGAGATCGGCGACATCGTTGGACTCATCAACGAAATCGCCGACCAGACGAACATCCTTGCCCTGAACGCCGCGATTCAGGCGGCCACGGCCGGTGAGGCTGGACGCGGTTTCGCGGTGGTGGCGGACGAGGTGCAGCGACTCGCCGAACGGGCCGGTAACGCGACCAAACAGATCGAGGTTCTGGTCAAGACCATTCAGACCGACACCAACGAGGCGGTCATCTCCATGGAGCAGAGCACGGCCAACGTGGTGGCCGGTGCAAAGCTCGCCGAGGATGCGGGCGAGTCGCTGCAGCAGATCGAGAGGGTTTCGACCGAGTTGTCGGACCTGATCCAGTCGATCTCCCAGTCGGCCCGCCAGCAGGCCACCTCAGCGGCGAATATCACCAATACGATGAACGTGATCCAGGAGATCACGATGCAAACGTCGGCGGGAACCAACGAAACCTCGGAATCGGTCGGGGTCCTCACCAAGCTGTCAACGGACCTGAAGGCATCGGTTGCGGGCTTCAAGCTGCCGGAGTCCGAGGAAGCCGACATGCGGATTCTTGCCGAGGAATCGCCGATGGAGGTCGACGAGCACGGAACGGAACATCTTGTACCACGGCGGGTTCCAGCCTGATCGACACTTGGGACATGAGCCCGTCCGGACTCCTGGAACCCGTGTGAAAAGGTAGCAGCAGATGAAAGCAAGCCAGAGTGTCGAAGGCAACAAACTGATCTGGGTCAAGAAGGAACTCGATGGGCTCCTGAAGGACGCCAGGCTGGCGTTGCAGGACTACATCGAGGAAGACCACGACGTTTACCGGCTCGATGAAGTTGTCGCCCTGCTCAGGCAGGCTAGCGGCACGCTGCAGATGGTCGAGGTCAAGGGGGCCGCGATCCTGTCGCGGGAGATCGTGGATCTGACTGTTGCGCTCAAGGCGGGCAAGGTCGAACAGCGTGACGAGGCATTCGAGCAGCTTCTGGGGTCCGTCATGAAACTGCAGGACTACCTCGATCATGTCGAGGCGGGCAATCGGGATGTGCCCGTAGTCTTGTTACCGATTCTCAACGACATGCGCAGTGCCCGCGGCGCGGATCCGATGACGGGGAAGGTCCTGTTCTTTCCCGAACTTGCCGATGTCGATCCGGAGATCGACACCGGATCGATCGGTGACGTCCGGGGTGACCTGCCGGCATTGCGGCAGGCGTTTCAGGTCGGCCTTCTGGGGTGGTTCAAGGGATACGACGCCAAGGGAAATCTGGCCAGGATGCTGACCGTTACGGCGCGGCTCTACCGAGATGTCGCGACAGCGGCGGCGAGACGGCTGTGGGCGGCCAGCAGTGCGCTGATCGAGGCGCTGGCGCTCAATGGTCTTGAGGCGAGCGTGACGGTCAAAAACCTCCTCGGACGTGTGGATCGAGAGATCAAGCAACTGATCGATGCCGGTGAGGTCGAGATCGGTGGCGAGCAACACGAGGATCTGCTCAAGAACCTCCTCTACTACGTTGCGCAGGCCGAAGACCGGGGTCGTTTCGTATCCGCGATCAAGACGCAGTTCTCCCTGAATCAGGTCCTGCCAGATGAACGGGAGCTGGAAAAGGTCCGGGAGCGTCTCTCCGGCCCCGGTGTCGAGGTCCTGGCCGCGGTGTCGGATGCCGTGCGTGAGGATCTCGCGGAGGTCAAGGACAACCTCGAGATATTTCTTGCCCACGGGCAGAAGAATACCGGGGAACTCGACGCGGTCATCATGCGGCTGCACCGCATCGCCGATACGCTGGGTATGCTCGGTCTGGAGACCGCGCGCGACAAGGTCATGAACCAGGCGGATATTGTCAACCGGATCGTCAGCGGCGAAAGCGATTCGAGTGAAATCGCGATCATGAACATGGCGACCGTGGTGATCAACGTCGAAAGCGCGCTGGATGATTACGTCTCATTTCGCCCGTCTCAGGGGGAGGCCGACGACAGCGCCTTCAGCACTGGTGTGTTGCCATTCGCCGAGGTGCTCAAGCTGCGTGAGACCTTGGTCGGCGAGGTCCTGCAGGACTTCGAGGTGATCAAGGAAGCAATTATCGAATACATCTCTGCGCCCGATCAGCACCAGCGACTGAACGACGTACCGGCGCTACTGAACTCGCTGTCGGGTGCACTCGTCATGGCGAACGCGCAGGCTGCGGCACCCCTGATGAAATCCATTCGAGACTATGTCAACGAGCGCATATTGCAAGGGGAGGAAATACCGGATCCACTGGCGCTCGAACACCTTGCCGACGCCGTTTCCAGCGCGGAGTACTTTGTCGAGTCCCTGAAGAAACAGGGCCGCAGTATCGACGCTATACTGGAACCCGGCGAAATCGGCATGGCGCGACTGGGGTACCCGGTCCGGTCTGCTGCGCCCCGGGTCCACGAGGCTGAGGAGTCGGCTACTGATCTCTCGTCCGGGTTGATCGAGGCCCTGGACGACATCGCCAATCTCGCGGAGGAAGCCGGGGAGACCGTTGTATTTCGCCCCGCGGCGGTGGACAACGACCTGCTCGTCCAGGCGCAGGAACCGTTTGCCGGGGAACCGGCGGTCGCTGGCGCCCCCGGGGACGAGTATCGCGACCTCGTGGTGCTCGAGGAGGGGGCCGACGAAGAGATTCTGGAGATTTTCCTCGAGGAGGCCGACGAAGTCGTGGGGCAGGTCGTCGAGTTGTTCCCGCAATGGCGCCGCAACACCGACGACAGCGAGACCATGGTGACCATTCGACGTATGTTCCATACGCTCAAGGGCAGTGGTCGAATGATCGGGGCCGGTGTCATTGCGGAGTTCTCCTGGGCCTTCGAAAACCTGATAAATCGGGTGCTTGACAATACCGCCGCACCGGGTCCCGAATTGTTGGAAGTGCTCGCCGACGCGGTCGAGGTGTTTCCACAACTCGTCGAACAGATCAAGGGGCGGGGCAAACCGGACAAAGACGTTTTCTACATGATGGCGGTGGCGCACGCACTGAGCAGGCCGGGGACGCCTGTGCCGGAACGAGCGGCCGTTACGGTCGCGGAGGAGACTGAGACAAGGGCGGAGGTTCCTCCGCAGGCAGAAAAGACGTGGGAGACCCTGGAAGAGGTACTCGGCACCGAGGCGATGGATCTCGGCGAATCGCAGGTGGAGATCCCCGAGCCGGCTGCTGCTGAAGAAGCTGAGCCGGTTGGGAGCAAGGCCAAGGGCGAGAAAGGCAAGACAAAGGCCAGGGGCAAGTCCGAACCGATTGTTGAGGTACCGGAAGCCGGTGCGGAGAAAGTCGAGGTCACGGAGGCGGACGAAAGCGCTTTCGATACCGAGCTGCTGGATATCTTTCTGACAGAGGCCACCCAGCACCAGCGAGACTTCGATTCCCTTGTTCAGGCGAGTGCAAGGCAGCGTGCGAGGTTGCCGCTGAGCGATGAGCTCTTGCGGGCTGTACATACCCTGAATGGCAGTGCCAGAGCGACCGGTGTCCCCGCGATTCACGAGCTGTGCAGCCCCCTGGAGGCCTACCTGCAGGCGAGAAGGCAAACCTATTCAACGGTGGACGAATCCGCCTTTGAGTTGGTTGCGGCAACCGCGGCCGAGGTCGGCAGGGTGTTGGCCCTGCTCAAGGAGAACCCGGTCGGCGTGCCGGTTGACGAGGAGCTGCGCATACGGATCGATACCATGGCCGAGGAGATGATTCGGTCGCAGGAAGCCGTGGTGGCGCCTCCGTCGGAAGAAGCGGTGGAACCTCGGCTGGCGGAAGCAGTGGCACCTCCCCTGGAAGAAAAGGAGGTTTTGACGGGGATCGAGGTCCCGGAGGAAGCCGTGGTTCCCGCGGCCGCGGCACCAGGCGTGTGGGATATGCCCGGCGAGCAGGATCAGGAATTGGCCGAGCTGTTCCTGGAGGAAGCAAACGATGTCATGGAAGCCGGGGATCGGGCCCTGCAGACCTGGTCGGCCAACACCGCCGACCGCGAGGCGGTCACGGAACTGCAGCGTCAGCTACATACGCTCAAGGGCGGCGCCCGGATGGCCGGTTACCCCAAGAGCATCGGCGACCTGAGCCATGCGCTGGAATCCATGGTTATCAAGGTGAGCGAGGGTCGCCTGTCGGGCAGTCGGGAAATGTTCGACATGATGCATCGCTCCTTCGACCGTATCAGCGACATGCTCGACCAGGCGCGCCGGCACCAGCCGGTCCATGCGGATACAACACTGATTGCGGAGATCGCAGCGTTACGCGGAGAAACAGAACTCGCCGAAGTGCAGGGCCCGATGCCCGACAAGCCCAGCGAACAGGATCAGGAGCTGGCCGAGCTGTTTCTCGAAGAGGCGGCAGACCTCATGGAGGCCGGAGACCGGGCCCTGAACACCTGGGCGGAGAATATCGATGACCGCGACGCAGTCACCGAACTGCAGCGTCAGTTACATACGCTCAAGGGTAGCGCGCGCATGGCCAGTTACCCCAGGAGTATTGGCGAGCTGAGTCACTCGCTGGAGTCCATGATCGTTGAGGTTGTCGAGGGACGCCTTTCGGGCAACTCTGAAATGTTTGGCTTGCTGCATGGGGCGTTCGACGCTATCGGGGATATGCTTGATCAGGCGAGGCAGGGCCAGCCGGTCTACCCGGCTACCGGTATGATCGAGGAAATTGCGCGTCTGCGAGGGGAAGAACCGGCCCCGGAGGTGGAGGTCGCACCGGCACTCGCCGAAGCCCCGGCGCTCGCGGTCGCCGGCGTGCCGAAGCAGCCAGCCGCGCCGCAGGAAGTCATACGTGTCAAGTCGGACCTGCTGGACAATCTGGTGAACAACGCCGGCGAGGTCAACATCTACCACTCGCGGTTGGAGCAGCAGATCTTATCCTTCGGCTTCAACCTCGGCGAACTCGAACAAACCGTGGAGCGGCTGCGCCGGCAGCTGAGGCAGGTGGATATCGCGACTGAGGCGCAGATCCTCTATCGCTACGACCGGGATCCCGGGAAATCTGCTCACGGCGAGGACTTCGATCCCCTGGAAATGGATCGTTACTCGATGCTGCAACAGTTGTCGCGGTCGCTGGGCGAGAGTGTCAACGACCTGGTCAGTATCAAGGATATGCTGCGCGACGTCGTCCGTGACTCGGAAAAGTTGTTGCTGCAACAATCGAGGGTCAGCACCGATCTGCAAGAGGGTCTGATGCGAACCCGCATGGTGCAGTTCGCGGGTCTGGCGCCACGGCTGCGTCGCGTTGCCAGGCAGACAGCGCACGAACTGGGAAAGAAGGTCGATGTGCACATCATGGGCGAAACCAACGAACTGGACCGTTCCGTCCTCGACAGGATGGTGGCCCCGCTCGAGCACATGATCCGAAACTCAATATCCCACGGACTGGAGCTGCCGGAAAAGCGCAGACAGTCCGGAAAGCCGGAAACCGGCAATATCCGGATCGGCATCGACCGGGACGGCGCCGAGGTGGTCGTCCGTGTAGCGGACGACGGCGCAGGTATCGATCTGGAAGCCGTACGCACGAAGGCATACAAACAGGGGTTGATCGGCGACAGCGACAAGCTGTCCAATCACGACGTCATGCAGTTGATCCTCGAGTCCGGATTCAGCACGGCCGGAGAGGTGACACAGATCGCGGGACGCGGCGTTGGCATGGATGTCGTCGTCAGCGAGATCAAGCAGCTGAACGGCAATCTTGGCATCGACTCTACTCGGGGCGTCGGCACGGTCTTCACCGTGCGTCTTCCCTTTACCCTGGCCATCAATCAGGCCCTGCTGGTTCAGTTGGGCGAGGATGTGTTCGCCGTTCCGCTGACGAGCATCGAGGGAATCGTCAGTGTCAGTGCCGAGGATCTCAGCGATCGCTACGAGCAGGAAGGCGCGATCTACGAGTACGCCGGCAATGCCTACGAACTGAAGTATCTCGGGACCGTGCTCGGTCTGTCGCAACCGGATCTGCACGACCGGTCGCGGATGTATCCCGTGCTCCTGGTCAGGTCCGGCGATTTCAGGGCTGGTCTGCAGATCGACGGCCTGATGGGAAATCGCGAGATCGTCGTGAAACCGCTGGGTCCCCAGATCAGCAAGGCCAGGGGAATCTCCGGTGCGACTATCCTCGGTGACGGACGCGTCGTGCTGATTCTCGATGTCACCGGGTTGGTGCGTGTCGGGGCAGGGGTCAATTTCGACTATACGACCGAGAGACCGCCAGTCGTTTCCACGGTTCAGACGATCATGGTGATCGACGATTCCATTACCATTCGAAAGGTCACCTCACGCATGCTCGAGCGTAACAACTTCGTCGTGATGAGCGCGAAGGATGGCGTCGATGCGGTTAACCAACTTCAGGAGCAGAAACCCGATCTCATGCTGATGGATATCGAAATGCCTCGTATGGACGGGTACGAACTCGCGACGCACGTACGAAACAATCCAGACCTGAAGGATATCCCGATCATCATGATCACCTCGCGAACCGGCCAGAAACACAGGCAGCGCGCGGAGAACATCGGCGTCAACAAGTACCTTGGCAAACCCTATCAGGAGAGCGATCTGCTCGGTTCCATCAGGGAGTTTCTCTAGGGCCTGAACGTGGGCAGGCTTCGCGCGCCCGCGGATCATCGAAGCGACCAATCGCCCACGGGACTGCGCCGGCAACAGGACCTCAACACCATGGCCGAATCAAGCGATCGGGTTAGCTCACTTCTCCTGCCAATGCGGGGGTTCAATCTCGTCCTTCCGCATGCAAACGTCGCAGAGGTTCTGCAGGGCGTGGAGCCCGAGCCATCGGGTAACGATCTTGCCTGGTTGGTCGGATCGATAGAGTGGCGAGGGATCAGGATTCCCCTGATTTCCTACGAGACCCTGTGCGGACGCGAGTCGGGTCCGTCTGGCGACACCCCGGCCACTGTCGTAGTTTACGGTCTGGAAGGGATCGGCGACCTGCGGTTCTATGCCCTGGAACTGCAAGGGATCCCCCGGCCGATGGTCCTCGATGCCGAGCGCGTCGAGCCGGTCGACGACGACTCCGCGGAGCCAAACGAATTCGTCGCCCGCAACGTCCTGGTTGCAGGGCAGCCGGGGATTATCCCGGAACTGGCGAGCGTGGAACGGGGGATCCAGTCAGCAACCGGGTAGTATCCATGGAAGGTTTAGGCGATTGCCGGAAAATGGCATACCGGATTGCGCCGGATTTTCGTCCGTCATCAAGGCGCGACAACAGGCGCATAGTCGAGCTATGTAACGGTTGTCGCAACACAGAGGACGGACGAAAAGACAAGCAGGATGGTATGTCATTCGACAGAAATCGCCTTACCTGGGGTCGCCCGATCCGGGGTCAGGAATATCAGGGACACGGGTCCGGAAGTCGCCCCACAGGGTCTGGGCGGCCGCCAGCGCGGCAATACCCGCCGTCTCTGCCCTCAGCGTCCTGGGTCCCAGACGCACACTCCGGAATCCCGCTTCTGTGCATCGTTCGATTTCGTTCCGGCTCAGGCCGCTCTCGGGACCGCAGGCCACCGTCAATCGTTCCAGTGGGTCTGCCGTGACCGGAAATCCTGCCGGGGCGACCGGATCCAGTACGAATGCATTCTCGACCGTGTTGGCGGCCAGTGCCTCGGTCAACGTTAGGGGGGGATACAGTCGGGGCAGACTGGATCTGCCACACTGCTCGCACGCACTGACGACCACACCGAGCCAATGTCTGCGCTTGCGCTCGAGCCGCTCTCCGGCTAAGGGTTTCTCCGAATTCTCTGTCCACACGGGCCGGATGTGATTAACCCCAAGTTCCACGGTCTTCTGCAGCGCAAAATCCATGCGGTCCCCACGAAGTACCGCCTGCAGAATCGCGGTATGCAGCGTGGATTCGGCATGCACGTGGACCCGTTCACCCGGGTTCACCGAGACGCCGCGTCGATCGGCCTGAGTGACAACGGCGTATCGTTCGATCCCGCATCCATTGAATACCCGGATCCGTGTTCCCGGTTTCAGGCGTAGTACGCGGACCAGATGGTGCTGCGTGCGTGAGTCCAGACGGTACGGCAGATCTGACTCGAGTTCATCGTCGACGTAGACGCGTGGGGTGCGCATGCCGGATTGGTGCGGATTTCGGTAGGGAGTTCAGGCTGTCTCGCTGCCCGGGTTCCTGACATCCAGGCCGAGGTTTTTCCAGATGGCGATGGTGGGCAACGCCAGGTTCATCGTGTAGAAATGCAGTCCGGGCGCGCCCGCGGCCAGAAGGTCGTCACACAGTTTGGTCACGACGTCCGTGCCGAAGGCCCTGAGAGACTCGGTGTCTCCACCGAAATCCTCCAGCCGCCATCGCAGCCATCGAGGGATCTCCGCCCCGCAGCTATCCGAGAACCTGGCTAGTTGCTTGAAGTTGACGATGGGCATGATGCCGGGGACGACCGGCAGATCGAGGCTCATGGTTTCGCAGCTGTCGATGAAACGGAAGTACGCTTCGGCGTTGTAGAAGTATTGCGTTATCGCGCTGTTCGCGCCCGCCTCGACCTTCTGGCGAAAGTGTTCCAGGTCGTCACCGGCACTCAGCGCCTCGGGGTGGAATTCGGGGTAGGCCGCCACATCGATATGGAAATGATCGCCGGTCTCCTCGCGGATGAATTGAACGAGATCGCGCGCATAGCGAAAATCGCCCCCGTGACGGACACCTGAGGGGATATCCCCCCGGAGCGCCACCACGTGACGGACGCCATTTTCACGGTAGGTTTCGATGATCGTCCGTACCTGCTCGCGGTCGGCACCGATCCCGGAAATATGCGGCGCCGCGGCGCAACCCGAGCCGGCGATTTCGAGCACCGTCTCGAGCGTCTTATCCCTCGTCGAGCCGCCTGCGCCAAACGTAACCGAGAAAAAGCGGGGCCCGAGTTCCGTGGTCAGTCGTTCGCGGGTCCGTTGCAGTTTCTCCTCGGAGTCCGGTGATCGCGGTGGGAAGAACTCGACGCTGAAAACCTTTTCGTAGTGTTGTTGTGACTCCATGGATCCCCGATTCCGAACTCCGGGGTCGGGCGCGGACCGAATGCCTCGCCCGTCGGTTTGCGCCGGATGCTGCTTAGGGCGTGTCGCGATGTCGGCGTCAATAACGGTAGTAGTCCGGTTTGTAGGGACCATCCTGCTGAACGCCGATGTACTCGGCCTGCTTGGGTGTCAACGTGGTCATTGTTGCGCCAATCTTGTCCAGGTGCAGGCGTGCGACCTCTTCATCGAGCTGCTTCGGCAGCACATACACCCGCTTCTCGTACTCCTCGGGCTTGCACCAGAGCTCCACTTGCGCCAGCACCTGATTCGTAAAGGAATTGGACATGACGAAACTCGGGTGGCCGGTGGCGCAGCCGAGGTTCACGAGTCGTCCCTCGGCCAGCAGGATGATGCGCTTCCCGTTCGGGAAAATGATGTGGTCAACCTGAGGTTTGATGTTTTCCCACTGGTATTTGCTGACCCCAGCGACATCGATCTCGTTGTCGAAGTGGCCGATATTGCAGACGATTGCCTGATTCTTCATGGCCGCCATGTGGTCATGCGTGATGACGTGATAGTTTCCGGTCGCCGTCACGAAGATGTCGGCCTTGTCGGCGGCGTCTTCCATCGTGACCACCCGGTAACCTTCCATGGCCGCCTGCAGGGCGCAGATGGGATCGATCTCCGTCACCCAGACCGTGCATCCCAGGCCCCGAAGCGACTGGCAGCAGCCCTTGCCCACGTCTCCGTAACCGCAGACCACGGCGATCTTGCCCGCCATCATGACGTCCGTGGCGCGCTTGATTCCGTCGACCAGTGACTCCCTGCAACCGTAGAGGTTGTCGAACTTGGACTTGGTCACCGAATCGTTCACGTTGATCGCCGGGAAGGGCAGTTCACCCTCCCCCTCCATCTGATACAGGCGGTGGACACCCGTGGTGGTCTCCTCCGTTACCCCGCGAATGTTCTTCTTGATGGCCGAGTACCATCCCGGGTGGGAGGCCAGGCGGGAGCGGATCGCGGCGTACAGGACGGTTTCTTCGTCGCTTTCGGGTTTGTCCAGCACCGAGGGGTCCGTCTCGGCCTTTGCACCCAGCGTCACCAGCAGCGTCGCGTCGCCACCGTCGTCCAGGATCATGTTGGGCGTTCCACCGTCGCCCCACTCCATGATCCGGTGGGTGAAGTCCCAGTACTCCGCCAGGCTCTCGCCCTTATAGGCGAAGACCGGCACGCCATCGCGAGCGATGGCGGCCGCCGCATGGTCCTGGGTCGAGAAGATATTGCAGGAAGCCCAGCGCACCTCCGCACCGAGTTCGACCAGTGTCTCTATCAGCACCGCGGTCTGGATGGTCATGTGCAGGCTGCCCGCGATGCGTGCCCCCTTCAGGGGTTTTTCCGCGCCGTACTTCTCCCGCAGGGCCATCAGCCCGGGCATCTCGGTCTCGGCGATGGCGATTTCCTTGCGGCCCCAGCCGGCAAGTTCGAGGTCAGCGACGTGATAGTCGGGCCGGAGATTCTCTACTGTCTGTGTGGTCATGTTCCCCTTCTCGTAATTTCTTCAGGATCCGGCGAGTTGGACCTGGGCGCCAAGGCCTGCGCCGTCACGAAGCTCCGCGGCCTTGTCGGTACGTTCCCAAGTGAATTCCACCTCCTCTCTACCGAAGTGGCCGTAGGCAGCACTTTTCTGGTAGATCGGCCGGATTAGGTCCAGCATCCGGATCAGCCCGTAGGGCCTGAGGTCGAAATGCTCCCGGATCAGGGCGACGATCCTTTCATCGGCGATCTTGCCGGTCCCGAATGTTTCAACGGAGATGGACGTAGGCTCGGCCACGCCGATTGCATAGGAAATCTGTATCTCGCATCGGTCCGCCAGTCCGGCGGCGACGACGTTCTTGGCGACGTGGCGCGCCGCGTAGGCCGCGGAACGGTCCACCTTGGACGGGTCCTTGCCGGAGAATGCCCCCCCACCATGCCGCGCTGCGCCGCCATAGGTGTCCACGATGATCTTACGCCCGGTGAGTCCGCAGTCGCCCACCGGCCCACCGATGACGAAGCTGCCGGTCGGGTTGATATGGTACTTCGTGTCGGAATTGGTCCACTCGGAGGGTAACACCGGTTGAATGATGTTCTCCATCACCGCTTCGCGAAGGTGCCCGTATTCGATGTCCGGGTCATGCTGTGTCGACAGGACGACAGCGTCGATCCCGGAGATTGAGCCGTCCTCATAGCGAAACGTGATCTGGCTCTTTGCGTCAGGTCGAAGCCAGGGGAGCACGTGTGTCTTTCGCATCTCCGCCTGCCGTTCAACCAGGCGATGGGCGAAGGTGATCGGGGCGGGCATCAGGACGTCGGTCTCGTTGGTCGCGTAGCCGAACATGAGACCCTGGTCACCGGCACCCTGACTCTCGGGCGAGGTGCGATCGACGCCCTTGGCGATGTCGGAAGACTGCTTGCCAATCAGAGATATGACCGCGCAAGTGCTGCCGTCGAACCCAACGTCGGAACTGGTGTAGCCTATGTCGCAAACAATCTTGCGCACCAGTTCGTCGAGGTTGATCCAGGCCTCCGTGGTGATCTCGCCGGCAACGATCACCGCCCCGGTCTTGACCATGGTTTCACACGCTACGCGGGCGGTCTCCGGATCCGGATCCTTCTCAAGGATTGCGTCGAGCACCGCATCGGAGATCTGGTCGGCAATCTTGTCGGGGTGACCTTCCGATACCGATTCGGAAGTAAAAAGGTAGTTGTCTGACATCCGTTCTGAAAACCTCCGCGAGGGTATAGTGCGTGCGGACGGGAACCTCGATTCCCTTCCGTGCCATTCTGGGCGCGGTATAATATACGATTTCGCAGGTGGACGCGAAGCGGCGGTTGCGGGGAGCGTCGCGCCTAGGAGCCTGTCGGACTGAGGATTAATCTACTGCGCTGATGGGAGCTCGGCTCAAATGCCCCCGATTTTTCGTTGCGTAGGCCCACTATGCGCCTCAAAATCGTGAACATTCGATCTCGCTCTCCCATCATGCTCGCTAC
>JAJDOJ010000118.1 GCA_022340215.1 Gammaproteobacteria bacterium | reverse complement strand
GAGGACGGACGAAAAGACAAACAGGATGGTATGTCATTTGACAGAAATCGCCCAAGTACAGCGGAGGATGGTAACGGTCTCCCTACGTAGCAGGGGACCGAAGCCGTGAAGCGTGTCCTCGTTGCCGGGGCCACCGGCTATCTCGGCGGGTTCGTGGCGCGGGAATGCAAGGCCCGCGGCTATTTCGTACGGGCGCTGGCCCGCTCGGCGCGCAAGCTGGAGCCCTCGCGCGAGGTCGCAGAACTCGCCTTCGGGGTCCTGGCGAAACCGGTTCGGATTACCCATGTCCCCGTCTGGCCGATGAAGACAGTGGTGGCAACGGCAAGGGTGTTCAGTCGGCACCAGGGTGAACTGCTCGCGTTCTTCACGATGGCCATGACCCGGGATGCGGTGGCACCCCGCACGGGTACCCATAGACTTCGGCGACACTTCGAGGGCCTGGCCCGCGGTACCTGAACCAAGAGGGCCGTATCGGCGACCACACTGGCTGCAGACGAAGGTTTTCAGCAATCTTTTCGGTTTGCGCAGTACTCGTGCCCGGGACGGGCTCCGCACACAGGGACTCTGGGCCCCGAACTGCTCGAAATGGCCGAGGATTTGGTCGGGTAAAAGTTCTGGGCGGGGATGGACACCTCTTTGGTCGCCGAGACAACGTTCGCAAGACTCGCGTGATTCGCAGTGAAAGAGCCGAATATTGGTGCAGGCGATAGAATACAGCCCTCCCGTTTTCAGGAGCTGCATATGTCCGATCGACAGATTTCTTTTTTTCCCCGCCTGGCGTTGGCCTTTGCCGCATTCTGGCGTGCAGTCACCGACCCGGATTTCGCCGCCGTGGTAGACCGCTTACTCCGGGGCGAGCCGTCCGAGCCGAAGGCAGAGGCGGTTACCCCGGTTTCCGATCCGCCACTCCTGCGCGAGACGACCACGGATTCCGCCCTGCAGCTTTTGGGCTTGCTCCAGCAGGAAGGTCGACTGGTGGATTTTCTCCAGGAGGACGTCAGCGCTTATTCGGATGCGGACATCGGCGGGGCGGCAAGGGTCGTCCACGAAGGCTGCCGCAAGACGCTCTCAGAGCACCTGCGCATTGAGCCGGTCCGGCAGGAAGACGAAGGTGTAAGGATCACCCTTGCGGAGGGCTTCGACGCATCCGCGATCCGCTTGACAGGCAATGTAGTCGGCAGGCCACCATTTTCCGGGACCCTGACGCACCGGGGCTGGCGCGTGTCTGGAGTTAACCTGCCCAAGTTGGCCGAGGGCCATGCAGTGCAGGTGCTGGCGCCGGCCGAGGTAGAGCTGTGAGTGAACCGCGCTACTCGGTCGGTATCGATCTTGGTACCACCCACTGCGTACTTTCCTATGTGGATCTGGAGACGAGCGATCGCGATGACGTAAATGAGGACGTTTTCGGTATCCCTCAGCTCACCGCCCCCGGGGCGGTGGAAATGCGGCTCGCGCTGCCTTCCTTCCTGTACATGGCGCACCCCGATGAGCTGACTCCCGGAGATCGCAGTCTGCCCTGGGATCCCGAGCCGCGGTTCGTGGTCGGTGAGCTTGCGCGTAACCTGGGCGCACGTACCCCCATTCGCCTGGTCTCTAGCGCGAAGAGCTGGCTTTGCCATCCTGCGGTGGACCGGCGGGCGTCCATTCTCCCCTTGGAGGCCCCGGACGAGATCGAGCAGTTGTCCCCGCTGTTGGTCACGACCCGCTACCTGGAGCATCTGCGCGATGCCTGGAATCACCGATTTCCCCGATCGCCACTCGCCGAGCAGGCGGTCACTCTCACGGTCCCAGCCTCGTTCGACCCGGCTGCCAGGGAGCTCACCGCCGAGGCAGCCGCTGCAGCCGGTCTGCACGGCCTCATCCTGCTTGAGGAGCCCCAGGCAGCGCTTTACAGCTGGATACTGGCGAGCGCGGGGGCCTGGCGCAAGCAGGTCAAGGTGGGTGACATGATCCTGGTCGTCGATCTGGGGGGCGGCACCGCCGACCTGTCCCTGATTGCGGTTACCGAGAGCGACGGGTCCCTGGGGCTGACCCGCGTGGCCGTGGGTGATCACATATTGCTCGGTGGGGACAACATGGATCTGGCCCTCGCCCACGTCGTTCGCGTGAAGCTCGCTGCCGAGGGCAAGCAGCTCGAGTCGTGGCAACTTCAGGCACTCACGCACGGCTGCCGGGCGGCGAAGGAGACCCTGTTGACGGATCCGGACGCCGAGTCTGTCCCTGTGATGGTGCCGAGCCGGGGCTCCCGGCTCGTCGGCGGCACATTGCGCACGGAGCTGACGCGGGAGGAGGTGGCCACCACCTTGATCGAAGGGTTCTTTCCCCTCGTGGCGTCTTCGGCGCGACCGGCTGTCCGGGCCCGTACCGCATTGACCAGGCTGGGATTGCCTTACGCCCAGGATGCGGCGGTGACGCGGCACCTGGCGGCTTTCCTTGCACGGCAACTGGGCGCAGCGGCGGATCTGCCGGGGTTCGAGGCAGTCGAGGGCGCCTCTTTCCTTCACCCGACGGCCGTGCTCTTCAATGGGGGCGTATTCAAGGCCGGTTCCCTCGCCGAGAGGACCCTGCAGGCGCTGAACGACTGGCTGGAAGCGGAGCACGCCCCCGCGGCGCGGTTGCTCGAGGGTGCCGACCTGGATCTTGCCGTTGCCCGGGGCGCGGCCTACTACGGCTATGTGCGCAGAGGGCAGGGCGTTCGTATTCGCGGCGGCACCGCCAAGTCCTATTACGTGGGTGTCGAAAGCGCCATGCCCGCCGTGCCGGGCATGGAACCACCCATAGAGGCCATGTGTATCGCCCCTTTCGGCATGGAGGAGGGCACCGAGGCGGAGCTGCCGGCTCAGGAGGTCGGTCTGGTCGTGGGCGAGCCCGTGCGGTTTCGGTTCTTCGGCTCCTCCGTGCGCCGGGAAGACCGGGTGGGCGTGGTACTTGAGCACTGGGCTCAGGGTGAGCTCGAGGAGCTGGAAGAGATCGAGGCAGACCTCCCGGCGGCGGATCGGAGTCCCGGCGAGGTGGTGCCGGTGCGCCTGCAGGCGGTGGTCACGGAGGTCGGAACCCTGCGGCTGGATGCGGTTTCACGAAGTGGGGACGAGCGCTGGAAGGTGGAACTCAATGTGAGAGGGGAGGCCTAGCCATCACGCGCGCACGCAAGCCCCGCTATCTGGTCGGGATCGACCTGGGTACCACCCACACGGTTGTGGCCTACGCGGATACCCGTGCTCCGGTAGAGACGGAAATCGAGCTGTTCGAGATAGAGCAGCTGGTTGCCCCAGGGGAGGTCGCGCCTCGCCCGCTGCTACCCTCCTTGCGCTACCACCCCGCCCCGGGCGAGCTCGCCGACAGGGATCTGACCCTGCCCTGGACAATGTCGGACCCGGCCGGTGTCCAACCGCTGGTGGTCGGGGAGCTGGCCCGCGAACTCGGGAGCCGGGTGCCGGGGCGCCTGGTGGCGAGCGCCAAGAGCTGGCTCTCACACAGCGAGGTGGATCGCACGGCGGCCATCCTGCCCTGGGGGGGGGGTGGGGACGTGGCCCGGGTCTCTCCGGTGGACGCGAGTGCCTGCTACCTGGCGTACGTGCGTGACGCCTGGAATCACCGCTTTCCACGCAATCGCCTGGAGAAGCAGGACGTCGTGTTGACCGTGCCGGCGTCCTTCGACGAGGCCGCGCGCGCCCTGACCGTGGAGGCGGCCCGTACAGCAGGACTTGCTCAATGCCGTCTCCTCGAGGAACCCCAGGCGGCCTGTTACGACTGGATACACAGGCACAGCGACGCGCTGGCGGAAGAACTCTCCGGCGTCCGGCTGCTGCTGGTGATCGACGTGGGCGGCGGCACGACCGATCTAACCCTCATCCGCGTATCGGCGACCGGGAACGAGCCGGAGCTGACCCGAATCGGTGTTGGCGATCACCTGATGCTGGGCGGCGACAACATGGATCTTGCCCTCGCGCACCTTCTCGAGCAACGCCTCGGGGGTGCCCGCCTGTCCGCGGCGGCCCTGTCCCAACTACTGCAGCAGTGCCGGTCCGCCAAGGAGCGACTGCTCACCCCGGGTGCGCCCGCGCGCACCACCGTCACGGTCCTGGGCAGCGGGGCCAGGCTTGTAGGTGGCGCCCGTTCCGCGGAGCTTTTCCGGGACGAGGTCGGCGCCATGGTCGTGGACGGCTTTTTCCCAGAGGTGGCCATCGACGAGCGCCCCCATGGGCGCCGCTCCGCGATCGTTGAGTTCGGTCTGCCCTATGCCCCGGACGCCGCCGTAACGCGGCACCTGGCGGCCTTCCTCGGACACCACGCCCGGGTCTCCGGCGAGGCGCTTGGTGAGGGAAGACCAAGCGCGGGTGATACGCCGGTTCCGGATGCGGTGTTGTTGAACGGCGGGATCTTTCACAGCGAGACCCTGACCGATCGGCTGTTGAAAGTGCTCGACAGCTGGCGAGGGGAAGCCCTTGTGCGGCTGCGCAATGCCGATCCCGCGCTGGCGGTAGCGCGGGGGGCGGTCGCCTATGCCATGGCCCGACGGGGAAAAAGCCTGCGCATCGCAGGGGGGTCGGCGCGTACCTACTTCCTGGTCGTGAGCGCGGAGGGTGAGCACCGGCAGGGTGTGTGCCTGCTGCCCCAGGGAAGCGAAGAGGGCCAGGAGGTCAGGCTGACGGAGCGCACCTTCTCGTTGCGTCTGGGCGAGCCGGTGGGCTTCCACCTGGCTTCCTCCACGGGGGATAGTCTGCATCGGCCCGGAGACCTGATAGACCTGGACGCAGAGGGCGCCATCCTCTTGCCCCCAGTGGCCACCGTTTTGGGTGCCGGGGAAGAGACCGGTGAAGTCGCGGTGCAACTGAGTCTCACCCCGACCGAGGTCGGTACCCTGGACATGGGCTGCGTGGCGGTGGACGACCCGCGGCGCCGCTGGAACCTGTCCTTTCAGCTCCGGCGCAAGGGCGCGGCGCAGCTCGAAGAGACCAGCCATCCCCGCTTCGAGGAGGCGGCGGCACTGATCGATCGCCTGTACGGCACCCGCACCAGGAACGTGGACCCGAAGGAGATACGCGGCCTGCGCAACAACCTGGAGCGGCTCCTCGGGCGCCGGAAGGATTGGGACACCGGTCTTCTGCGGCAGCTCTACGGCGAGCTCTGGGAAGGGGGTCGGCGGCGGCGCCGAACGGCGCACCATGAACGGTTCTGGTTAAGCCTAACGGGGTTCTGCCTGCGCCCGGGATTCGGTTGTCCCTTGGACGATTGGCGCGTTCGTCAACTCTGGTCTTTGCACGGCCAGGGGGTACAGTTCACGAACGAGGCCCAGAACTGGACCGAATGGTGGACCATGTGGCGGCGTGTGTCCGGGGGTCTGGAAGAGGGGGCCCAGGTAGGTCTGCTGGACGATGTAGCAGGGGAACTGGCCCGCGCCGGAGTGAAGTCGAAGAAGGCCGCCAAGGCTGCGCGTTCCCTCAGCCAGGGTGACATGTTGAGGCTGGTCGGATCCCTGGAACGTCTGCCGGTTGAACGCAAGGTTGCCGTTGGAGATGGGCTGGTGGGACGGCTGAAACGGAAGGGAGAGCCGACACAGACCTGGTGGACCCTCGGTCGGCTCGGCGCCCGAATTCCACTCTATGGGAGCATACACGGAGTCGTGCCACGAGAAACGGCCGAGCGCTGGTTGGAGAGGGCATTGACGGTCGACTGGAAGAAGAACCGGGATGCGGCCTTTGCCGCCACTATGCTTGCCCGCCTGAGCGGCGACAGGGAGCGGGACCTGGACTCGAAGTTGCAGCAGCGGGTAGTCGAAGCCTTGAGGGACGCCCGGGCACCGCCGTCCTGGGTGCGCATGGTGAGCGAGGTGGTCGAGCTCGACGCCGCGGACGAGCAGCAGGCGTTCGGCGAGTCGCTGCCACCGGGACTGCGGTTGGTATCCTGAGTGTGACCAAAATAACGAGTGGGTTTAACGCGCTTTTCGATCACAATAATTGATGGGTTGTCGTTCCCCACCCCATCAAATAACTTGAACAAAAAAAACGACACGTATAAACGAGTTATTGCGCCAGGCAAAGCTTGGTGAAGGGGGAAAGTAGGGAGCCTGTAGGCCGCGTGACAGAGCCTCGAAAGTGATACTGGTGCGGAGCCGACATCGTTAACTCAGTGGAAGGCTGCATTGCTTGCCTCGAACAAATATCGTGAAAATGAGCACATCGATTATCGTGGACACGCTTAGGCGATTTCTGTCAAATGACATACCATCCTGCTTGTCTTTTCGTCCGCCCGCTGTGTTGCGACAACAGTGACATAGTTCGACTATGCGCCTGAAGTAGGTGATGCCATACTGCTTGGGCTGGTTCCTGAATCGCAGAGGTCAGACATGATTGGTTGGTGACTTGGTGCATTATTGGGAAACCGCTCAGCCACAACTCTGTAATACTCACGAGAAGCTGACGAATTATTCGTCAAAGGCGACTGCCTCCCACATACAGCCGCTATTTTTAATTTTCTAAAAGGCTACTGGCGAGACCCCTTCATCATTTGCAGCAATGCTATGGAACGACCCTGCAGGGGATAGGTTTCTCCGGTATTGAAGGTGCGGCGATCAAGGCGTTTTCCGTGCGCGTTGCAAGTGTCAATTCCGACATACCAGCGCACAATACCCACATGCTTCGGCATACGAAACGCAATAGGTGTCTCATTGGCATTAAGCAGAAACAGGTATGTGTTGTCGTAAATCCTGTTTCCGCGTTCATCGTGTTCCTCGATGGCATCGCCATGCAGAAGCAGACCCAGGCAGCGCGCTTGGTACATACTCCATTCCTTGTCCGTCATTTCCTCGCCATCTGGCCGCAACCACAGTATGTCCTTGACGTTTACGCCCTTAATATGGCGTCCCTGAAAGTAATATCGCCGGCGGAACACAGGATGGTTTTTTCTCAGACGAATAATACTGTGCACGAACTCCATAAAATCGCGATCGGCGCTATCAAGTTCCCAGTTAACCCAGCTGATCTCATTGTCCTGACAATAGGCATTATTGTTGCCTTTCTGGGTACGCCCCATCTCATCACCCGCCAGCAGCATGGGCACACCCTGGGAAAGTAGCAGCGTAGTAAGAAAGTTACGTTTCTGCTGTCTGCGAGTATTGTTTATATTCTGGTTACCGGTGACGGGGCCTTCCTCTCCCATGTTCCAGTTCAGGTTGTAATTCTCACCGTCACGATTTTCCTCCAGGTTTGCGATATTGTGCTTGTTGTTATAACTAACCAGATCGGCCAGCGTGAAGCCATCATGACAGGTAACAAAATTGATGCTCGCATAAGGGCGACGGCCACTCTGCGCATACAGGTCACTGGAACCGGTAAGGCGGTAGGCGAGCTCACCGATAAGACTGCCTTCTCCCTTCCAGTAAGCGCGTATACTATCCCGATAGCGGTTGTTCCACTCGGCCCATCCGATCGGAAAGTTGCCGACTTGATAACCCCCTTCTCCCAGGTCCCAGGGCTCGGCAATCAGTTTCACGCGTGAAAGCACAGGATCCTGGTGAACGATGTCCAGAAACGCGCCGAACCTGTCGACGGCGTGCTGCTCGCGTGCAAGGGTGGGGGCCAGATCAAATCGGAAGCCGTCGACATGCATCTCCTGCACCCAGTAACGCAGGCTGTCCATGATCAGCTGCAACACCCGCGGGTGCATCATGTTCAGGCTGTTACCACAGCCGGTGTAGTCCATATAATAACGAGGCTGGTCGCTGACCAGACGGTAGTAGGCAACGTTATCGATACCGCGGAAGCACAGCGTGGGCCCCAAATGGTTGCCTTCCCCTGTATGGTTGTAGACCACATCCAGAATGACCTCGATGCCATTGGAGTGTAGCCGCTTTACGAGAGTCTTGAACTCATCGACATCCCCGCTCGCGGAATAGCCCGCGTGTGGGGCAAAGTATCCGATTGAATTGTAGCCCCAGTAGTTACTCAGGCCGTTCTCTACGAGGTGACGGTCACTGATAAAACTGTGTACAGGCATTAACTCCACGGCGGTGATACCCAGCTGTTTGAGGTGCCGAATCACTGGCTCAGTGGCCAGACCGGCATACGTTCCCCGGTAGCGTTGTAGAACATCCGGATGCCGGATGGTAAATCCCTTAACATGCAGCTCATAGATGATGGTCTCGTGCCAGGGTATCCGCAAAGGCTGGTCGTCGCCCCACGTGAAAGCAGTATCAATTACCCGTGACTTGGGAACGCCATGTGCACTGTTTCGAGGATCGGGATGCAGGTCTTCTGCCTTATCGCCAATGCTGTAGCCAAACAGCGCATCATTCCAGCGAACGTGGCCAACGATGTCCCGGGCATACGGGTCGAGCAGCAGCTTGTTTGAATTGAAGCGGTGACCCTTGAGTGGATCATAGGGGCCATGGACCCGGTATCCATAGAGCTGCCCCGGCCTGGCTTCTGGTAGATAACAGTGCCAGACCTGGTCGGTTTGCCACTGCATGGCGATGCGGGCGATCTCGCGGCGACCGCGCTGATCAAACAGGCACAGCTCCACCTTTTCAGCGTGTTCGGAAAACAGCGCAAAATTTACACCTTCACCATCCCAGCTGGCACCGAGCGGAAAGGGCTGCCCTGGCCAGACGGTCGTTAACTCGCCATTCATACATCCCGTTCCGGCTGCAGCACGATCGCCGCCAGTGGTGGCAGGGTGAGACTGATGGAATAAGACCTGTTCATCCAGGGCAGTACGTCTGCGATCAGGGCGTCACCGCCGTTGCCCATATTACTGCCGGCGTAGAATGCCGAGTCAGAATTGAAAATTTCGTGGTATCGGCCGGCATCCGGCACTCCGATGCGGTAGCCATGATGTGGCTGCGGAGTCAGGTTGATAACCACAACCACAAACTGATTGTCGCCGCGACGCACGAAACTGAGTACGGAGTTGTCTGCATCATTGCAGTCCAACCATTCGAAGCCACGCCAGTCGAACTCGTATTGATGCAATGCGGGAAGCTTACTGTATAGTCTATTCAGTTGCTTCACCAGTCTTTGTACCCCCTGGTGATAGGGATAATCCAGTACGTACCAATCGAGAACCCGAGTGCTGTTCCATTCCTGTCCCTGGCCGAATTCAGTCCCCATAAACAGCAGTTTCTTCCCCGGGTGGCAGAACATGTACGTATACAGGGCCCGCAAATTGGCAAAACGCTGCCACTCGTCACCGGGCATCTTGTTAACCATTGATTGTTTACCATGCACTACTTCATCATGAGAAAATGGCAACATGAAGTTCTCAGTAAAGGCATACAGCATGCTGAATGTCAGTTTTCCCTGGTGATAACGCCGGTAGAGCGGATCTTCACTCATGTATTCCAGTGTGTCGTTCATCCAGCCCATGTTCCACTTTATGTCGAAGCCAAGGCCGCCTGTCCAAGTGGGATGGGAGACTTGCGGCCAGGATGTTGATTCCTCGGCGACCATGAGAATACCTGGCTGTTCTTCATGAGCCGCGACATTGAGATCTCGCAGGAAATCCAGTGCTTCCAGGTTCTCTCGTCCTCCGTACTTGTTCGGTACCCATTCGCCCTCTTCCCGTGAGTAGTCCAGATAGAGGATGGACGCCACAGCATCTACACGTAAGCCGTCGATGTGCATCTCCTCCAGCCAGAACACGGCACTGGACAACAGGAAGTTCTTTACCTCGTTGCGACCGAAGTTGTAGATGAGAGTCGACCAGTCGAGATGTTCGCCGAGTCGCGGATCGGCATGTTCGTAGAGAGGCGTACCATCGAACCTGGCAAGACCATGCGCGTCCTTCGGAAAATGCGCTGGCACCCAGTCCAGCAGGACTCCGATTCCTTTCTGGTGGCAGGTATCTACAAAATAGCGGAAATCGTCAGCTGTACCGTAGCGGCTGGTTGGCGCGAAGTATCCGGTGGCTTGGTAACCCCAGGAGGGATCGTAGGGATGCTCAGTAATAGGTAACAACTCGATGTGCGTGAAACCCATTTCACTGACATAGTTAACCAGGCTTTCCGCCAGTTGCCGGTAGGAAAGAAACTCACCTTCCGGGCCACGCTGCCAGGAACCCATGTGCACCTCGTAGACCGACATGGGGGTATGCTGCCAGTCGAGTGACCGCCGCTGATCCATCCATACCCTGTCATCCCACGCATAGCGTGTGGGATTGGTAATGATCGACGCCGTGCGTGGTCTCACCTCAAAGGCCTGGCCGTAGGGGTCTGCTTTCAACAGGATTTCTCCGCTGTCCCGGTTGCGGATCTCGAACTTGTAGAGGTTGCCGGCTTCCAGGTCGGGGATGAACAGTTCCCAGACACCACTGCCACCACGTACCCGCATCGGATGCCGTCGTCCGTCCCACTGGTTGAATTCGCCCACCACGCTTACACGTTCCGCATTCGGCGCCCAAACCGCAAACAGGATGCCCGCCACCTCATCAACAGCATGAACGTGGGCTCCTAGAATTCGATAGGCATGGCGATGCCGGCCTTCGCTGAATAGGTGCAGATCAAAGTCCGAGAGCTGTTGTGGAAAACTGTAGGGGTCATGCGCGATGCGCTCGTGCTGCGCCGAATCAATCCAGATCAGATGGTAGCGATCGGGTACCGTTCCCGGCGTACCGCGCCATTCGAACAGGCCGGTGTTGGGAATACGGTCCAAGCGGACGTTTCCTTCTGCTATCGTGACCGTATCTGCTTGCGGAAGATAGACACGAATCAGATCCAGGCCTTGCTCTCTGTGTTTGCCAAGCACGCTGAAGGGGTCATGGTGACGCGCCTGGGATATTCGTTCCAGTTCTTGCTCCAGAATATTGCTATCCATCATTGTTCCTCAATTTCGATTTGAATCGTAGGCGAAGTATCATTGATTCCCCGTTATTCGGAAAGATAGAAGATAAAAAAAATGGGGGGATATACAAGCCGTCCGACTCAACTATCCCGTTGGCAACCGCACCTCAAGCAATGTCCCGAGCACCAACAGTGCGGTGATATCCCAGCCGGCATGGGCCAGGTCACTCTACCACCAATGTCCGGTGAGCTGCGCCCAGTGCTCAGTCTGCATGCGGGCGTGGCGGCCAGGGCAGGGGAACGCGAAGAAGCTGGAGCCGCTTGACTTTCGCAGGCGAGCAGTACGCCTCAGTGTGCTGTTCCTGACAGCCGCGCCCTTGTCCGCACTCGTCGACGATCATTGGCTGCGAGGACGGCCGGCTTGCGGGCAAAGGGGTTCTCGAGGTGACCGTATCCGGTCAGCGCCAAGCGCGCTTCGAAGGAGGCATGCGCGGTGGCAAGGCCAATGGAGCCGGCGTTCTCGAGACTCGGGAGTTGGCGCCGTTGTCGGCGGCGGTCGCCGGCGCGATTCGGTCCGGCCACCGCCGCCGTGCGGAACCGAACTACGAGCGCAGCCGTCTGGAAGATGAGCGCCGGCGCCTGAGAAATCGCCGCTGACGAACATACGTCGACGAAACCAATAGGTTGTCAGTTTGGAAACGAAACACCGCAATAGTAAGGGCTGTAATCGCGTTGCTGGCGTCAATCGTGACGCTCGGCGGCACAATGGCCCAGGCACAGGACGACAAGGGCGGTGGCGACCTGCGCTCCGCGGTCCAGAACCCCATCAGCTCGCTCGTCGGCCTGCCGTTCAAGTTCAGCTTCGACTCTGGCGCGGACAACGGCGAGGCGAGCTTTCTCAACATCCAGCCATCATCGCGCTGATGATTCACAAAGGCATCCATGTACTGTTTCAAGGAAATCGCTATTCATTTCCTGGCGTACAATCCGGTTCGAGCCAGTATGGCACGAGCGGCAAAACAATTCGGAAAAATACCGCGCCTGCTCAGCCTTAAATCGGCCGTACAGCTGCTTATCCAGGCCTCCACGCAACTGATATACGTTTGCGCCAAGGCGCTGAAGTCATTCTTTCAAGCGTTACTGAAAGCGATGGCCTCAACACCCATAGCCCAGCAACAACGCAAAAACCAACCTCGTGCAATCAAACGCCGACCCAAGCCTTACCCTCTGTTGACGCTGCCCCGCCATGAGGCATGTCAACTTGTTAATCCGTAGAGGTTTTTTCTTAAGGTAGCAGTATTGGAGTTTGACCCCATTGATCTTTCATGCGAAATCCACTGTACAAGTAAATTTGTAGCCTACCCCTCGAATCGTCTTGATGAATTTCGGATGTTTTAAATCGCCCTCAATTTTGGCTCTTAGTTTTCCCACTAGGACGTCGATACTACGGTCTTCTGGACGCCATTCTCGTCCCGATATTAGACCGACGATTTCATCCCGTGTCAGAGCACGGCCGGAATGAGTGACAAGAACATAGAGAAGATCCCACTCGTGGGTAGTCAGATATACCTTAGTCGCGTTCGGCGACGTTAGTTCATGTCCTATTAGATCGAGTTGCCATTCGGCGAAGTGGGCCACGGTGTATTCGTGATTGGGCACGTGAGCCTGTTTCTGTGAAATACGCCGCAATATACAGTTTACGCGTGCCAGTAGTTCTCTTTCCTCGAACGGTTTCGTTATATAGTCGTCAGCACCAAGCTCCAAACCGACCACTTTGTCGATTAAGTCTGTCTTTGCAGTGAGCATAATGATGGGTACGTTGGACTCTGCACGCAATGATCTGGTTATTGAGAGACCGTCTTTTCCGGGCAACATGATATCGAGGAACACCAAGTCCGGACACTCCACAGCCATAAGTCGTTGCAACTCTGCGTTATTCGTGGCCGCACGCACACTATACCCTGCACTGCCAAGGTAACTACCCACAAGCCGACAAATCCTAGGATCGTCATCGACCACAAAAATTTTTTTTGCCGGAGTATCCATCTTTTTGTGGCTCTTCAGCAGAATCTATGGGTGAGTTCGGGTTCCGGTAGCGCGCCAAGTGCATGATACAAAGCGATTTCGGCGCCATGATAGGTCCGGAATACGAATGATTATCTCGACTGATTATCTCGACGTCAGTTTTACTCTGGTGTCGAAGCCCTCCACGACGCCGCTGGAGAGCTGCCCTTTGGCATGGAACCAGTCGAGCAATAGCGTCCGATGGCCGCGCAGCATTCGGGCGACTTTCTTCATCGGTTCCATCTTCGATCGCATCGTCTTGGTACACCATTTGTCCAGGAACCGGCCTGCCCACCAGGGAGAAGTATAGCTCCAGAAAAACTGAAACTCCTCCTTCAGCAGGTAGGCTCGCACCTCGTCGAGCGCCTTGCTGAAGTGCGCCATGATGTGAAAGCGGTCCAGCACGTGCTCCGCTTGACCTGCCTTCCTGGCGATGACTTTCCACATGTCCGAGCAGACATAACCCGATTGTTGCATTCCCTCGGAATCCTCAAGACCCTCGGCGCTTGAAGGACGATCCTCGGATTTATGCAACAATCTGGTTAAGAGTTCCGCGAGCCCAGAAGCGTATTTATCAGGTTAGTGTTATCGAGACAATTGCTGCCACTACGTACGTGCTGGTACTTACCCCAGGTCGCCGCAGACGGTTTATTGCCCGGGGGTGCCGACTTGGGTGAGCAATCGAACTCAAGGGGGGAAAGGGTAGGTCAGTATTACGGTAGCTCTCGCAAAAATTGCTTTTATGGGTCTTATAAGCCTTCCGTATGTTTTCTTGTCATTACTCTGCGCGAGATTGTCTTTCAGTGATCAGGGTGGCCCGACGATACTGCTACCGACCTGCGAGACCCACCGGGCCCAGCGATCGGGATCGTCTTCTGCCCGCCATACGCCTGCTCTGCGGTAATGGCCCTGTCGGCAGTCTACGCAGGGCGGTTCGGGTCAGGCGATCACATCATCTGCGGATTCATCTCTAACCTCAACGAACCCGACCAGGAGGCCGTGGTGATCGGACTCACAAGGCGTAGCAAAAGGCAGAGTCGGTCACGCAGATCCGTCCCGATCAAACGGTCCAGCAGCGTACCGGGTAGCCGACTGTCCTCGATCGGCGGAATAAACCGGCCACGTTCACCGCGCCACCATCGCCGCCACCGGGCGATGGTCTGGGGCCAGAGGTCGAGTTGGTCGATCAGTTGCTGGCGACGCCGCGGCGTCGGCAGCCCTCCCGAGCACAGCACAGGCTCAGGCGGATCTGGCTGAACTCATCCAACAGTTCCCGAAGGCCGCGAGGTTTGCGGGGTAGTTGGCAACATGCAGCGGGCCCCCACACCTGGGGGCAATCACCCGCCCGTATCTCCGCGGCGATCTGTTGATCGATATTAAATCGAACGGGTTTATGGTCTAAGAAACTGTCACTGTGCGGAACTTTACAAAACGTTACAAGAAATGTATTCAAGCTAAACACACGGCTTATCTCTCGATGCTAGTATCCATACCGAAGGATTTGGAAATTAGGTTAGGCAAACAGAAAAGTGAGGTGTGCCTCATGAACAAGATCTTGTTAGATGTCCATCCAGACTTTATTGATTTAGACGCAGTAGAGCATACTGCGGACGTCGCGAGCAAGACTCAATCTGCAATTGAGGTACTACATGTGATCGAGGACTATCCACAAGACCTGCACGAATGGTGGAATGTGCGTTATCCGCTCAGGCTTTATGAGGAAATCGTCAATCAGCGTCAGGAATTTATGGACAGCATTGTGGCACGTATAAAGAGGGCGGGCGTCCAAAATGTCACCAAGAAGCTACGCTGGGGCCTTGAATTACGCGAGGTTACTCGAGAGGTAGAGGAGAATAATTACAAGCTGGTCGTGACCATGGCTCGCCCTGACGGGACACTGCTCAAAAGGGCGAGAGGTTGTGCTTGCGTAAGAGAGCTGTGCCGCAACTGTCCTTCATTGATCTGGGTAACACGCAATTCGCACAGGCTGCCAACGCGGCGGATACTAGTGGCCTTGAGTGGTGAGAATGGCGTGGTGCGCGCTGACAGCTTCAACGAAAAGATTCTGAGAACCGCCAGCTGGATTGCGGAAGCGGATAAGAGCAAACTCCATGTCGTTCATGCCCTGTCAGAACCTGAGATCAAGGTTGTAGGGGCACGACGGTCTACTGTAGACGTAGGAGAATTGTTGAATGAGTTGCGCAGTGAAATCAGCCAGACCTGTAACCGACTTCTTGGCGAGAGTGGTTCCTTTCTCACAGAGGATCGCATACACATACAGATTGGTTCGGTCGGCGTAGTCGTCCCGCAGCTCGTGCAGCAGGAACCTATGGACCTTATTGTAATGGGGACTAAATCGCGAGCCGGTCTGCAGGGATTGCTGAAGGGAAATTCGGCGGAGAGGATTATGGACCAGGTGGGCTGCAGCATGCTGACGATTAAACCCGATGACTTTGTCTCGCCGCTATTGTCCGACGGCGGAGCTTTGAACATGCCATCGTTAAAGGCAGCTTAATTCTGAGCATACGAGCGGTTCCCACTATCGGCTAGGGGAGCCGCTCGGCAGTGACGAGTCCGGATGGCCACTGAAGGAAAATGTTGGCTAAGGGAGGCATGAGGCTTGTGCCAGTCTTGTTGCTGCTCGCTTTTTAATACAAACAGGACCGATATCCGCAATGGGTCTTGGAGGTCTTGCCTCTACAGACCCCACACTAACTTGGCGCGAAGTCCCTCCTGATTGGATCGCACAGACTGTCCGACCGGAACCTGGGGCACCCGAGGCTGACCTTACCATCACGTTGGATCAACAGCTCTACCCCGCGCTATTGCCGCTCATTCAGCAATTTGCCGCAAAGCGCCAAATTAGAATTGCAGTTAGAGAGGGAGCCTGTGGAATATCTGCGGTCGGTATCCCCTTTATCGACTCTACAACATCACTACCTGGGAAGGGGCCGCGGCTAAGCCCTTGGCACAAGACCTCGTACGCTTTCTATACGAGCGAATGGATCATTTGGACACGATATTTGCTATGGTTCCGGCCTCTCAGCTCAGACGCCATGGCTGGAGGTTTAAGGAGGACGAAGTGATAGGTGAACCCGATTGAAAACAAGACTCACAGCCTGTCACCGCCCTTGTTGCCATGTTCTTCTCGTTTGTGAGAGCCCTTAGGCAGCGAATCTCGCTGCCGCTGAAGGTAGTCTCTGTGGGACTGCTATGCAGCCTGCTAGTATGGATGGTATTGGATTTGGTCACGATCCAGGCGTTGCAGCGCATGCTCACAAAGCAGTTGACGGCGCGTCTCTACGAAGAAGCAGCCCACGACCGCACCCTCTTTGACCAGCACATCAAACAGCAAGCCAGGGCTGCCAAGTTACTAGCGATGAATCAGCGGCTCGTCCTATGGCTCGAGGATATAAACAAGAATGAACAGAGGACTGAAATTCGTTACTTCCCGAAGATGCGGCCTCCATGGTTCCCCCCTATCTCCGCATGGCGTGGAATAATCAGTCCCAGATATGTCATGTTGAGTGATAGTCAGGGACGCCTACAAGAGGTCTACCTCCTCCGTGACCAAACACTGCCAGCGGGATTCTTTATTGATCGCTTGTTAGTAGTGCGAAGCCAGAATCAAGGCTACTTAACCTTGCTGAATGGAAAGCCCTACCTGCTTGCGTCTGCAACAATTTCTGACGCACAGGGTGAGATCCAGGGAATGCTTACGCTGATCACGCTGCTCGATAATCAATTTCTAACAAAATTAAATTACGCTACGATTCAAAATGGCGCAATTTTGGCTTTACTTGAAGGGACAAATAAAACTGTCGTGGCAAGCAGTGCTCCAACACAGGTATCTGCCGGCCTTTTGCTCAACAGTCTGCTCGACGATTACCTGACTACCGGCGAGGAGTTTTTCGATTACGGCGCCTCCGACTTGCGTTTGCAACTCACCACCTTAATGCCAAAGACGCGACTGGTGGAAATCAATGAGAGCGTGCTCGCCTTGGCACGCAAGGAGCATATTATCGCAGCCGCTGTTTTCGTGGTCGTCTTTACTATAATTGTCATTTACTTGTCACGACGAATCGATGGCCTGATACGTATTGTCGACGCATTCTCCCAAAACGCATTGGGATCTAAGCAAGCTCTACCTAAAGGTGGCGATCAACTTATTCATTTAGAAAAACGCATTAGTTTGCTGACCGAGGAGATCTTGGCTGCACGGAAGTCCATGCACCTGCGATCTGAAATGAGACACAAAGCCAAGCAACTTCGCGCGCTCGACGCGGTGACCCGAGAGCTGGAGGTTGGAGTTCTGCTTTTTTATGGCGAGGGCAAAGAGCAGGCACTCAACCAACGGGCATCTGAATTCGAAAAGGAATACGGTGAGAAATGGGATTCCGTGAGAAGGATTGGTTCACGTGGTGAGGTAAAGTTGCAGGATCGGAAACACCGACACCACATTCTTCGGGTGAGCAGGCTGACGTTGTTCGAAGTTGACGATGTCCTGCTGGTCCAGGATGTTACTGAGCAAAGACAGGCAGTGAAGATCGTTCAAGAAAGTGAAGAGCGGTTTCGCAACATTACCCAGGCGGCTAGCGATGCCATCACCTCCATCGATACCAGGGGAGAAGTAATATCATGGAATAGAGCAGCCACCAAGATGTTCGGCTATTCTGACTCAGAGATGCTGGGACAGCCCCTAACCAAATTGATGCCACCGAGATATCGGGCGGCTCATCGGGCCGGACTGGCCCGAATTCTTTGCGGAGAAAAGCCTTATGTTACTGAGAATACACTCGAAATGGAAGGTCTGCCTAAAAATGGCACCTGCTTTCCGATAGAGCTATCCCTTTCGACGTGGAAGATGCAGGGTGCGCAATACTTTACCGGGATCATCCGCGACATCACTGACCGCAAACGGTCGGAAAAGGTGCTTCTTCGCGAGCGGGATTTCGCCGAAAGCCTGATTGAGACGGCGCAGGTTATCATCTTGGTGCTTGACCCCGAGGGACGGATCGTCCGCTTCAATAATTTTATGGAGCGGTTGTCGGGTTACCGCCTGGAGGAGGTGCGCGGTAAGGATTGGTTTGCCACGTTTTTGCCGAGGCGCGATCGATTGAGGATTAAGGAAGTCTTTTCCAAGGCGATGTCCAACGCCCCGACAAAAGGCAATATCAACCGCATCGTCACCCGCGATGGACATGAGCGCGACATCGAGTGGTGGGACAGGACTCTCAAGGATGGCGATGACCACACTGTCGGCCTGATCGTCATTGGACAGGACATCACCGAACGCAAAGAAAAGGAAGCACAGCTTCTGCAGGCCCAGAAGATGGAGGCTGTGGGGCAACTCACCGGTAGCATTGCTCACGATTTCAACAATCTGCTGACAATCATACTCGGTAATCTGGGGTTGCTGGCGAAGCAAACTGGAGAGACTGGAGATCCAGATATCAGAGAGTATGTAGCCGACGCCTTATCCGCTGCCAGAGAGGGCGCAGACTTGACTCATCGCTTGTTAGCCCTTTCGCGCAAGCAGTTCCTCGAGCCGAGGAATATCAATATCAACAAAATAGTCGACAATCATGTGAGATTATTGCGCCGGCTCTTGGGAGAGCGCATCAAACTGAGTGTCAACATGCATGAAGAGGCTGCAATGGTTTGTGTGGATACCGCCCAGATCGAGAGCACGCTGCTGAATCTCGCCATCAATGCCCGAGACGCAATGCCGGAGGGTGGGACGCTCACCGTTGATGTGACGCGTCAGCACATCGAGGCCGATAATACCACCTTTTTGGATCTGACACCTGGCAGCTATGTCATGATCACCGTCACTGATTCGGGAATCGGCATGTCGGCTGAAACTTTATCCCATGTCGTAGAGCCTTTCTTTACCACCAAACAAGTCGGAAAAGGCACTGGACTCGGATTGAGCATGGCCTACAGTTTTACGAAACGGTCCGGTGGGGGTCTGCGGATCAATAGCACGCTCGGGAAGGGCACAACCGTGTCAGTGGTGTTACCGGAAACAGGGCCCACTAACGAGGTAGCAGTCATGGAGGAGGGTGTGACGGGTTTGCCGGGAGGCTCCGAGACGATCCTGCTTGTCGAGGATGAGCCACGGGTGCGAAAGCTCGTTAAACGCAGGATGCAGGAGCTGGGTTACCAGATAGTGGAAGCCGAAAATGCTACGGCAGCTAAAGCGTTTCTCGCGGCTGGAACTCCCGTAAATCTCCTTTTTAGCGATATTATCATGCCAGATGGGATAAGCGGAATTGAATTGGCGAATTGGACCATGAGCAATAGGCCCGCGGTAAGAATTTTACTCACCACAGCCGCCAACCATCAGGTCAACGGAGAAGAACAGCGGGACCAAAATGGGAATTTTCCTCTGTTGCGTAAACCTTATGACGATAAGACCCTTGCTCAGACTATTCGAGTCCTCTTGGATGAATAGGATTCCCGCCACAGGCTGACATGGAGAGGATTACGGCCGCAAGGTCCACTGACGCTCATGCTCGGTCAGGGTCGCAGTATTGTATTTCCAAGCGCATCGATGACTTCGCGAGGGTATTGTCAACTTGACCGGAGATCGGGCAGTCTTGGGGCATGAACACAGATATCCCAAGCTATCGGGGTTACCGTTTCCCGCGAGAGATCATCAGCTACGACGTTTCGTTCTACTTTCGATTCCGCCTGAGCTTTCGCGACGTTGAGGATCTGCTGGCGGATCTCTCTCAAGATGCGATCCGGCAGTAGTGCAACAAGCACCCGATCCTTTGCGATGCACCGGAACGATGCGCCGGGATCGTTGGATACCCAGGACTACTACAGCTTGCGTATCCTGTCGGCCTGTGCCTCGAGCTGCGCCAGGGCGGATTGCATCTGCGCGACGCGCGCGCGCTCCTTTTCCACGACGGCCGCGGGTGCGCACTCCACGAAGCCGGCGTTGCGCAGTTTGGCCTCGCTCTTCTCGAGATTCGAACGCAGCTTGCCGGTTTCCTTTTCCAGCCGCGCCAGCTCGGCCTGTTTGTCGATCAGTCCGGCCAGCGGAATGAGGATCTTCATCTCCCCGACCAGCGAGGTAGCCGATTCCGGCGCATCGTCTCCGGGTAGCCATTCGACACTTTCGGTCTTCGCCAGGAAGCCGATGAAGTGCTCGTTGCGGTCGAATCGGGCGCGGTCCGCCCCGCTCCAGTTCTGCAGCAGGACCGGCAGGCGTCTGCCGGGCGGGATGTCCATCTCCGAGCGGATCCGGCGCACGCCCATGATGAAGGCTTTGACCCATTCCAGCTCCGCCTCGGCCGTTTTGTCGGCTGCCGGTTCCTTCGCCCGTGGCCAGGTGCGACGCTGTATGGTCCGCCCCTCGGCGCCGGCCAGCGTGCCGACCTGCTGCCAGATCTCCTCGGTAATGAAGGGCATGACGGGGTGCAGCAGGCACAGGATCGATTCCAGGACCCGGACCAGGGTACGCCGCGTGCCGCGCAGGGCTTCCTCGGACGATCCGTCCGAGGTCAGGACGGGTTTCGAGAACTCCAGGTACCAGTCGCAGTAGTCGCGCCAGGTGAAGTCGTAAAGGGCCTGCGCCGCGAGGTCGAACCGGTAGCTGTCGATGTGCCCCGAGACCTCGCCGGCCACCGCCTGCAGGCGCGACAGGATCCAGCGGTCGGGCAGGGAGAGTTCCACGGGTTCTCCGCCGGTACCGGTGTCCTCGCCTCGGGTGTTCATCAGCACGTAGCGCGCGGCGTTCCAGAGCTTGTTGCAGAAGTTGCGGTAGCCCTCGATGCGGTTGAGGTCGAACTTGATGTCGCGGCCGGTCGAGGCCAGTGCGGCGAAGGTGAATCGCAGCGCGTCGGTGCCGAAAGCGGGGATGCCTTGCGGGTAGTGTTTGCGGGTGAGTCTGGCGATCTTCTCCGCCATCTGCGGCTGCATCAGGCCCGAGGTGCGTTTCTCGATCAGGGCCTCCAGGCCGATGCCGTCGATGAGGTCGATCGGGTCGAGCACGTTGCCCTTGGACTTGGACATCTTCTGTCCCTCGGCGTCGCGCACCAGTCCATGGATGTAGACCTCCGCGAACGGTACGTCCCCCATGAACTTCAGGCCCATCATGATCATCCGGGCGACCCAGAAGAAGATGATGTCGAAGCCGGTGACCAGCACGGAGGTCGGGTAGAAGGTCCTAAGCTCCGGGGTCTCGTCCGGCCAGCCGAGGGTGGAGAACGGCCACAGCGCCGAGGAGAACCAGGTGTCCAGGACGTCCTCGTCGCGTGCGAGACGCACCTCGTCACCGAGTCCGTGCTTCTCCCGGGCCTCGGCCTCGGAACGGGCGACGTAGATATTCCCGGCTTCGTCGTACCAGGCCGGGATGCGGTGCCCCCACCAGAGCTGGCGGCTGATGCACCAGTCCTGGATGTTGCGCATCCACTCGTAGTAGGTCTTGCTCCAGTTTTCGGGCACGAAGCGGATGCGCCCGGTTTCCACGGCTTCGATGGCGGGACCGGCCAGCGGTCCGATCTTCACGTACCATTGATCGGTGAGGTAGGGCTCGACCACGGCGTGGCTGCGGTCGCCGCGCGGCGCCATCAGCGTGTAGTCCTCGATCTTCTCCATCAGATCGAGCGCCTCGAGGTCTGCGACGATCCGCTCTCGCGCGGCGTAGCGGTCCAGCCCCTGGTAGGCTGCGGGGGCATTCTCGTTGATGCGCGCGTCGTCGGTGAGGATATTGATCAGCGGCAGCCCGTGCCGGCGGCCCATCTCGTAATCGTTGAAGTCGTGCGCGGGGGTGATCTTGACGCAGCCGGAGCCGAACGCCGGATCGACGTAGTCGTCGGCGATGACCGGGATCTCGCGATCGGTCAGCGGCAGGCGGATCGATTTGCCGACCAGGGCGCGGTAGCGCTCGTCCCCGGGGTAGACCGCCACCGACGTGTCCCCGAGCATGGTCTCGGGACGCGTGGTGGCCACCACGACGTGCCCGGAACCGTCGGCCAGGGGGTAACGCATGTGCCAGAGATGCCCCCGCTCCTCGTGGTTGATGACCTCGAGATCCGACAGGGCCGTGTGCAGCACCGGGTCCCAGTTGACCAGGCGCTTGCCGCGGTAGATCAGCCCCTCGTCGTAGAGGCGCACGAACACCTCGACCACGGCGCGCGACAGGCCCTCGTCCATGGTGAACCGCTCGCGCGACCAGTCCACCGAGGCGCCCATGCGGCGGAGCTGTCGGGTGATGGTGTTGCCCGAGTGGTCCTTCCAGTCCCAGACCCTGTCGACGAAATCTTCCCGCCCGAGGTCGTGGCGCGTCTTGCCCTCGGCATTGAGCTGGCGCTCGACGACCATCTGCGTCGCGATGCCCGCATGGTCGGTGCCGGGTTGCCACAGGGTGTTGTCGCCCTTCATCCGGTGGTAGCGAATCAGCGCGTCCATCAGGGTGTCCTGGAACGCGTGTCCCATGTGCAGGGTGCCCGTCACGTTGGGCGGCGGGATCATGATGCAATACGGATCCCCGTGTCCCGTCGGGGAGAAATCGCCCTCGGCCTCCCAGGTCCGGTACCAGTGTTGCTCGATAGCGTGCGGGTTGTACGTCTTCTCCATGTCGCGGCGATGTCCTTAGGAAGATGGCAATACGGATGAACGGGACCGGGCATGATAACACCGGCCCTGGAAGGGCCTGTCGATGCGGGCGGGAAGCGTGTTCCGCTCGGCGGCCTACCCCGGTGACCGGCGTCCCCGGACCGCTTCGTGCACGGTCCGCGTGATCTCCTCGCGCGCCGCCTCCATGTGCCGTTTGAGGATCTCGCCGATCATGGCCTCGAGCCGGACCTCGAACGCCGAACGGGGCGCGCGCGGCGGGGTTTCGTCCGCGCGCTTCGGTCCCCTCGCTTCGTCGGACGTCGCACCCGCGGCCGGTGCGCTCGCACGGACGCGTCCCGGCTCGAACACCTCGCCGAGGGTGGGGATAGGATTGGTCTTGGGCTCGTCGGGCATGGTGTCGTTCCGTTTCAGGAATCCAGGTGATGGTGGTTGAGCTTGCAGTCCCTGTCGCGGTAGAAGCGATACCGCTCGCGATCCTTGTCGGATGATTCGCGGTTGCGGGCCACGATCTCGGCCACGCGTTCGAAATGATCGAAGAACACCGGGACCTCGGCGGCCAGGTTGATCAGCACCTGGCGGGTATCCGGCGCCGGCGAATGTCCGATCGTGACCGGGAACTCGCCAGCATGCTCCGGTTCCACCGCGTGAGGGACGAAACTGCGGTCGCGGAAGGTCCAGAGCAGTTGATCCATCTTGCGGCTCTCCTGTGGCGAGTCCGTGTGGATGTGGACCCGGTGCCCCGTGCCCCAGGCCTTTTCCGCGATGCGGCAGGCCACACGGTAGCGTGCCATCGGGTCGGCGTCGCTCAGGATGTAGAAGTCGATTCTCGTCATGCGGTTACGGGTCGGGACCCGTCAGCCCGCCCGGTCGATCAGGTACTGCATCAGCAGTGGTACGGGTCGGCCCGTCGCGCCCTTTTCCTTGCCGCTGCGCCACGCCGTCCCCGCGATGTCGAGGTGGGCCCAGGTGTAGTCCCCGGTGAAGCGCGACAGGAACGAGGCCGCTGTCACGGTCCCGGCCGGGCGGCCGCCGATGTTCGCCATGTCGGCGAAATTGCTTTTCAACTGCTCCTGGTATTCCTCCCAGAGCGGCAGGCGCCAGACGCGATCGCCGCTGCGTTCACCGGCGTCGATCAGGCTCGCGGCCAGTGTGTCGTCATTGCCCAGCAGTCCGCTGGGATGATGCCCGAGGGCGATAATACAGGCCCCGGTAAGCGTCGCGATGTCGATCATCACAGCGGGCTTGTAGCGGCCGGCGAACGTGAGTGCGTCGCAGAGTACGAGTCGCCCCTCGGCGTCCGTATTCAGAATCTCGACGGTCAGCCCCGACATCGTGGTGACGATATCGCCCGGTTTGCTGGCATTTCCACCGGGCATGTTCTCGGCCGAGGCGACGATACCGACGACGTTCAGCGGTAGCTCGAGCTGTTCGCAGCCCTTCAGCACGCCGAGTACGCTGGCCGCGCCGCACATGTCGTATTTCATCTCGTCCATGGCCTCGCCGGGTTTGAGCGAGATGCCGCCGGTATCGAAGGTGATACCCTTGCCGACGAGAACCACCGGCGCATCCTTATTCGCGCCGCCCCGATACTCGAGGGCGATCAGGCGGGCCGGCAGTTCGCTGCCGCGCGAGACCGAGAGCAGTGCGCCCATGCCGAGCTTCTCCATCTCGGGTTCGTCCAGGATCGTCGCCTTCAGCTTTCCCTTGCCCTTCTGGATTTCCCGCGCCTGATCGGCAAGGTATTCCGGCGTACATACGTTGCCCGGCAGGTTGCCCAGGTCCTTGGCCAGATCCATCCCGGCGGCAATGGCCCGGCCCTCGCGAAGCCCCCGTTCGGCGGATGCGGGGACGCGCGTCGCGGTCACTGCGAAGGTCATCGATTCCAGCGGGTTGTCCGGGGGCTCGGGTGTGCCCTTCATCCGGTCGAAGCGGTAGAGCGCATCGGCGGTGGTCACGACGGCCTGGCGGATCTTCCACGTCGCGTCGTGTTGGCCGACGGGGAGATCGGGCAGGTACGAGACGCCCGAGGTCGCGCCGCAGTCCTGCAGCGCCTTTGCGCTGCCCGCAAGGGCCTTGCGCCAGGCCGATTCGTTGAACTTCTCCTCTGGACCGCAGGCGACCAGCATGACGCGTTTGGCGGCGACGCCGGGCAGGTCGTAAAGCATCAGCGTCCCGCCCGGGTCGGTCGCGAGGTCTCCCCGTGCGAGCACCGCCCCGACAGACCCGCCGCAGGCCTTGTCCAGGTCCTGCGCCGCCCCGGACAGCACGGCCCCATCCGATACACCGACCACCACGCACCCGGTGTCCTGTGTCGCCGGTTTGCCCCGCGTCAGTTCAAAATCCATCCATTCGTCCCCGTCTGTCGGTTTCGGTCGATCGGCTCGCTCTGTACCGTTATGGGATTGTTGTCTCCAATGCCCCAACAATCAAGTTGCACCTGCCGAACCGTTCTCCGCTGTCGGTATAGACCGCGCGGAAAGGATTGCCAGGTACTGCCCGGATACCTGTGGTACGGGTCGGAGCCAGTGGAAAAGGGGTGACTGGCAGACGATCCGTGCGGTCGCGGCGAGGCTCGATCTGCCGATCGACCGGCAGTTCGCCAAGGATGACTACGCATCGATGGTCTCCGCCGCGTTGGCGTGTCACGGCATCGTACTGATCGCCTGGCAGCACCAGGACATCCCCTGGGAGAACGCCGACGGGGATCCGGCTTATATTCCGCACCCATCCGGCACGAATATTTCGAATTATTCCGCCCCCGCTAGCCGGCACGAGGAACGTGGGTAAAACAGCTATCGGGCACGTGTAAGGCTCTTAGGAACGCCTTCTGGGTGGGTGATAGTGGGTGTGC
>JAJDOJ010000117.1 GCA_022340215.1 Gammaproteobacteria bacterium | reverse complement strand
GAACAACTCGGCTTCCAGCATGGTCTCCGGTATGGCCCCGCAGTTGACGGCAACAAAGGGGCCCCGGACACGCGGCCCCAGTCCATGCAGCGCCCGCGCGACGAGTTCCTTTCCGGTTCCCGTTTCACCCTGAATCAGCACTGGCTCAGCGCTGGCGGAATAGCGCGGCAGGTCGCTCAGCGCCTCCAGCATCACCGGATCGCGTACGGTCAGATAGGGGGAAAGCAGCTCGGCCAGACCACCGCGCGCCCGCCCGTCGGCAAGATCTTCGACCAGATGCCCTGCGAGCGCGATCGGGTCGACGGGTTTCTCGAAATAATGCCGCGCCCCGCGACGCAGCGCCTCCACCGCATTATCGATACTGCCGTGGCCCGTAATCATGTAAAAGGCGCCGTCCGGATTCCGGCCAAGGAAATCGGGAAGCAGTTCGAGCCCGGAACCGTCCTTGAGCTGCAGATCCGCGAGTACCGCATCGGGGGGCTCCCCTTCCAGCGAGAGTCGCGCCTCACGGAGACTGCCCACACCGGTCACCTCGGCGCCCAAGCCGCTAAGTACCCGAATCAGGCTTCGGACGATTCCGGGGTCGTCGTCCAGCACCAATAGCGTGAGGCCGCTCAGTTCGGGGAGTTTTTCTTCAGCTTCTTCCACCAGTGTGGCGTTTCCTTTCGTTGCAGCGGGAGACAGACGACGAATCTCGCCCCTCCATCCGGTCGGTTCTCTGCATAGACCTGCCCCTGATGAAAAGAAACGATTCTCTGTACGATCGCGAGCCCCAGACCGTTTCCATCGTCACGGGTCGTAAAGAAAGGGTCGAACAGGTAAGGCAGTTCCTGCACGGGAATTCCGCTGCCCTCGTCCTCCACCACGATCCGTAAATCGCCGTCCTGCATCTCAGCCGCTACCCGCACGACCCCCTCCCGCTGACCGCTCCGGGCGGCGTTGATGATGACATTCAGCAGTGCATCGCGCATCGAGGCCCTCTGCATCGCTGGTTGGGGCAGGTCGGGGGCAAATTCCGTTCTCACGGTCAATTGATGCTTCCGCAGTTCCGGTTCGGCCAGGCGGACGGCATCGCTGATGATCTCACGGATATCGACTGGCTCGAAGAAGTCGTCACGCCGTCGGGTCAGGTTCAGAAAGGCGCTCAGTTTGTCGTTCAGGGTTACGATATCACGGTCCAGTTCCTCGACGATCTCCCGGGTCTGTTGAGGAGAAACCAGCAAGGCCTTGACGTTGGAGCGCAGCGCCGCGAGGGGATTGCGCAGATCATGCACCAGTTGCGCCGCCATCTCCGTAACGGAGGCAAGTTGATAGATCTCCTGAAAATACCCCTCCAACCGGCGGGTCGTGCGCATGGCGACGACGGTAATGGTCAGGGCCAGCAGGATGCTGACCGCACCGGCAGCGGCGAATACCAGGATCGACCGCTCGATCGAGTCCAGGTTTTCATCGAGTCGCGCCAGCAGCATGGCGCGATCGAATGCAAAGTCCAGCCTGACCTGAGAATTCGCAGCCTCGCCCAGGTCGAACCGGATGAGGAACAACGGATGCGTCTCGCCGTGCAGTCGTTGCGCTGCCTCTGAAGCGGAAAAGTCCCCGCGTGACTCCCTCGGCTGCGGTGAAACGACCTTGGACGAGATCTCGCCATTGGCATCGCCATCCAACCGGTATCCCACCTCAAGCCCGTGTACCGACACCTTGCGCAACGATGGAATTTCCGCGAACAAGCCCTGCAGGTCGTCCGCCAGCCACGGCTCGGCCTCTCGCACAGACCCGATAGCGTCTACCTCATCCAGCTTTTCCGCGAGCGGCTGGATTGCCGCCATCATCTCGTTGACGAGCAGACGCGTCTCGACGGCACGAACCTGGTAATAGAGCCATGCGCCCCCGCCACCGATCACCAGCAGATACAGCACCAGCAAGATGCTGTAGGGCAGCACGATCAGTCGGGTGATGGCAAAGTTGGAGCGATTCACGACTCGTGTTCCGACCTGTCTCTATCGTTTCACTGCATCGTCAGTACAATCCAACGCCTCGACTCTTGCTGCCATGATCTGGTGAGGAAGGCGACACATTAGCCCAGTCCCGATGGAGTGTATTCAGCGTCTGGCGCCACACCTCGGCGTGCCCATCGTCGAGGAATATCTCGAAGCGGGAAACGAATTCTTCTTTCAGGACAACGGCACTCGTGATGTCACCTGCCCGGGTTTTCGAATATACAAAAAAACTGTGCCGCCTGGTCATCGCCACCGGCGTCATAGTACAAAGCGCCCAGGCGAAAATCCGCAGGCGGCGACACCGGGCCACCTTCCAGCAAGGTATCGAACAACTGGCCTCCGATCAGTCGATGGACCTGTGTCAGGTAAAGCCTGTCCAGCACGCCGGCTGCCAGCAATGTTTCCAGCACCCCCGGTCCTGCAATGGAATAGATACGACCAAACCCAAGCCTCACCAGGACATCGACGAGTGGCGCGCCCTCGACCTTTTTATGTTTTCCGGCAAACAGTATTTTCACGCCGCTACGCGAAATACGTTTTACTGCCGATGCATCGGCCTGTTCACCAACTACAACATAAACCGGGCGATCTTTTATTTCATCCAGTGTATGCAACGGCAGGTTCAGACTGGAAGTTAAAATGGCCACTGCCGGTTGTGGCGGTAATCCCTGCCTACGACGCCATTCATGCAGATCTGCAAATTCCGACTCCATACTCAGCGGCAAAACGTCCTGGGCACGACCTTTGGACAACTGACGAAAATACCGTGCACTGGTCACCAGTACATCCGCCTGGGCAGCCAGTTCCTGGTACAGGCGCCAGTCACGCTGGTTTGCGATGGTATCCGGCACCTGGTGACTGTTTTTATCGGCATGTTCAATGGCGATACGGCCATCGAGACTGGTGACGAAATTGGTATACACACAGGGACATGACCTGTGCTTACCCAACTGCCGGTCGCTGTCGAGATAGAGGCTCGCTAGCGGCAGTTCTTCGCTGGGCGTTGGAAAAAGACGGGTGACGGGGCGCGAGCTCATCATCCTGCTCCTGGTTTGGTTTCTGCCGTTGTTGAGCCAGGCGACGGACCGGAGCCTTCTCGGTCCGCGACCAGCCGGGTACGCTAGCGGTTTTTTGCTGGCCAGACAATCGATCCGGGATTCCTATCGATACCATCACAACAAACGAATTTCGTAACACTTCAACCCCTTCGATCAGAAACTGTTTGCCGAATTCCGGCCATTTGCCTTCGATAAGCAAGCGCAAGGCCTGTGTCGCGTTGACCTTGTGCTTTCGACAGGAAAAAAGATTGCTTCGGAATCGGCAAAAGGTCCTGGCACCGTTCATCGAACGAAAGCAGCCGGAGAATTTCCGCTGATCGTTTGAATAATGCAGTCCAACATGTTCGCCAATCTCTCGCAGATTGTAGCCCCCTGCTTCTGAAGGCTTCGATAATGGAGGCGGTCGACTTGAACCATAGTCACGGAACAAGACCGGACCCTCCAGATCGCAACCGCTTGATCAGAGACCCAGGGTGGCGCGGCCGAAATCCGCAACCAAAGACGACGATGGCACCCGTGCCTGACGGTAAAAGAACCCCCCTATCGAAAATACAGTACGCCGTTCACGGAAGGTGGCCCGACAGCACAAGCATGAACGATTTCACACTAGCCATCGCTATTTTGTCGCGGATATCGCCCGTTTGCGGCATTAGATTAACCACAGGCACGCTGATGAATAGTTGATCGTGAACAGAAAGTTGAAGGCATGCGTACATACCTCGACTCTGTTTCGGAATGTTCATAGAAAAACTCGAGTGCAATCGTGATCACCAACTCGGAGGACATTTCGATGAGATTTCTTACACCAATTCTAGCAATGGTTGCGGCGGGCTGTGTCTTCGCTTCAGAGGCGAAGGCCCAGCTTCTGGAATTTCCCATGCGCGCGAACGACCTTGAGGCGGGCGAGCGTCTTTCCACCGGCAATCACGGCGGTGGCATCCAGGACTTCGCGCTCGACATCGGCGTTCTGAGACACGTAGGTGATGGTGTCTGGCATGCATTTGAAAACGATCCGCCAGCCGATTTCCAGGATGCTGAGAATGACGACGTCCTGGCCTATGGGAAGCCGTTCTACGCGATGGCCAACGGCGAGGTCATCGGATGCTGGCGGACGGCCCCCGATAACCTGAGGCCGGGCATCATCGATCCCAGAGTCGTCGGACAGTCTGGAAACGCTCCCAAACGTATCGTGGGAGGGGGCAATCACCTCTGGATCCGTCACGAGGACGGTAATATCGCCCTATATGCCCATGCCCAGCCGGGATCCATTCCCGAACGCCTGTGTCCGAACGGAACGGCCAACGGCCTCCTTCCCGCGGCAGCAGGTCCGTGGTCGGGGAATCCTGACATCGAACCACAGGTGTACGTGCCACTCGGCGTCGATCCGACGCAACCCACCGGATCCGTAATTGGTGGGGTCGAGGTAAGACGGCCCAGAGTCCGGCAGGGAGAAGTGTTGGGTCGTATTGGAAACTCCGGCAACACGCCGGGCGGACCGCATCTGCACGTGCATGTCGAGACCGGATTATCCACGACGCGCTCCCAGCCCGTAAGGATGGAGTACGAGCGGGGGATGTTCGGTCTGCGTGTCCCACCACCGCCCAATGAATTCCTGCACCAGGCAAACATCAACAACTGGGTGAGCTTCAGAGGCAGCGCGCTGCCTGACAGCCCCGTCCTGGTGTGGCCGCCGCTGACCCTCGCCCGAGAGGTTCATCGCGTGGGAATGGGGGCAGAAGCATTCGGCCGAGTGTTCGATCACCTCTCGGATTCAGGCTTTATGCCCGAAGTGCTGGATTGTTACTATGTGAACGGTGAGGGCTTTTTCAACATGATCTGGAGGCCGGCACAAGGAGCATGGTCGGCCGCGGTCGGCGTGGACGAGTTGGGTCTACTTACCGCCGTGAACGAGAACGGCCCGCTCGATGTGGATGCGCTCGACATTTGCGCTTCTCCGAACGGCGCGCGCTACACCGCCATATTCCGGTCGGTCGACGGCGATCCCGAATTCCGCACTTCACTGACCGAGACCGAGCACGACATGTTCCTCCAGGAGATGCGCGCAGCCGGCATGACACCAGTTGGCGTCTCGGTGGCCTCGATCTCTGGCGACCGGGTCTATGCCGTGGTCTATCACGACGTCGACTGGGGAGAGTGGACGGTGGCCTCACGCCTGCGCCGAACGGCCCAAGTAGACGAGTACGACGATTTTGTCGACCAAGCGTTCGATGAATTCCGAAAGCCGGTCTACGTCTCGGCCTATATGCATGGAGGAGTCGAACACTTCGTGTCGATCGTCGCGGAAAGACCTGAAGGCAAGGGAAAGGCTTTGCACGACAGGACGACCGGACAAATGAGGACGCGCATTGACGAGAATGTCTTCCAGGGTTTTGCGACGCGTAGCGTTGCAGGCATGGATGGTGCGTCCACACACCGGCACGCCGCTGTCTGGATCGATCCTCCTGCGATTGTTTTAAATGGCGGGCTCGTTAATCCGAGCGTCGGTGGCGTCGGCCTTAAAGGCACGCAACCGGGGCTTGGAATTCAGCCAGCGGGTTTCGGAATCTCCGGGAAAGAGTGAACGCAGATGAGCTGGTTTGGAGCACGGTCTTGGGTCCGCCAGGAAGGCGCGCCAGACACCGTGCGAACATCACCTGCTATCCAACCATGTTCCCACCGACATGGGATCCCGTGGCGCTGTCGGGATAACGCCACCGAAAGCCGCGATTAAAAACACAACGTCAGGACTTGTCTCGTGTCAGTTCAGTCAGGTTCTCAACCCTGCTGATCCCTGAATAATGCAGTCCAACATGTTCGCCAATCTGTTGCTGCTTGTAGCTCCCTCTTCTGAAGACTTCGACTATGGAGGCGGTCGACTTGAACTATAGTTACCGGACAAGCCCCCACCACTTCGAAGTATAATTACCGGCTCTTTACCAACCGGCGTGTCTGCCTGAATCGTCAAGAGCGGAGCTGACGTATCCTCATGAACGACACACTCGACATGGTCCTGCTCGCGAGGTCGCAGTTCGCGTTCACGGTCACTTTTCACATCATCTTCCCGTCCTTTACCATCGGGTTGGCAAGCTATCTGGCCGTGCTGGAAGGCCTGTGGCTAAAGACCGGCCGTGAGATTTTTCGCGATCTGTACCAGTTCTGGGTGAAGATCTTTGCCGTGTCTTTCGGCATGGGCGTGGTATCGGGCCTGGTGATGAGCTACCAGTTCGGCACAAACTGGAGCGTGTTCTCGGAGTTGACCGGCAATGTCCTCGGCCCCCTGCTGGGCTACGAGGTGCTGACGGCCTTTTTCCTCGAAGCATCGTTTCTCGGGATCATGCTCTTTGGCTGGAACAGGGTAGGACCCAGGCTGCACTTCACGGCGACCTGTATCGTGGCCGGGGGCGCCCTGATCTCCGCCTTCTGGATTCTGTCTGCGAACAGCTGGATGCATACGCCGACCGGTTACGAGATCAGCGACGGAATCTTCTACGCCAGTAATTGGCTCGAGGTCATCTTCAATCCTTCCTTTCCCTATCGCTTCGCCCATATGGTGCTCGCGGCCTATCTCACCACCTCGCTGGTGGTGGCTTCTGTAGCCGCTCTGCACCTGCTGAGAGGCATCAGGCCGGACGCGGCAAGCGTGATGATGAACATGGCGATGGGTTTTCTGCTGGTGGTCGTGCCACTGCAGATCATTGCCGGGCACGAGCACGGGGCCAACACCTACGAGATGCAACCGACAAAACTCGCCGCCATGGAGGGCCACTGGGAAACCTACGACGGCGATGCCCCGCTGATCCTCTTTGCCTGGCCCAGACAGGGCGAGGAAAAGAACGAGCTCGTGCTGCAGATCCCGAAGATCGGCAGCTGGGTGGTGACCGGATCGATGGACGGCACGATCCGGGGACTCAAGGAGTGGGCGCCCAAGGACAGACCACCCGTGGTGTGGGTCTTCTGGGCGTTCCGGGTGATGGTGGGCATCGGGGTGCTCATGCTTTTCGTCGGCGTTTACGGGAGCTGGCTGGTCTGGCGCGGTCGGCTCGAGCGCGAGCGTTGGTTCCTGCGCCTGGTGTTTTTGAGCGGCCCACTGGGCTTCATCGCCGTGATTGCCGGCTGGATCACCGCCGAGGTAGGCCGTCAGCCGTACACGGTGCAGGGCTTGTTACGCACCGCGGAGTCGGTCTCCCCCGTTACGGCCGGCGCGGTCGGCACCTCGCTGATTGTCTTCGTCTTCGTCTATGGCATCGTCTTCACGGCGGGCTCCTGGTACCTGTTCCGCCTTGCCTGGGCCGGTCCGCGCAGCAAAGACGAGGCGGCGGCCGACAGGCCCTCGCTGACCACCTGGCTCAGTGCAAGTCCGGACACTCAAGACTCCGCGTCGCCGGCCGGCAACGGTTCCCAAGGAGGCTAAGTCCATGGAATCCTCCCTCCCGATGATCTGGGCAGGCCTGCTGGCCATTGCGGTCTTCCTATACTTGCTGCTCGATGGCTTCGATCTCGGTCTCGGCATCCTGTTTCCCTTCGTCAACAGGGATGAGCACCGGGACATCATGATGAACACGGTAGCTCCCGTCTGGGACGGCAACGAGACCTGGCTGGTCCTTGGTGGTGGCGGCCTGTTCGCGGCCTTCCCCAAAGCCTATGCTGCCCTGATGCCGGCCATCTACATGCCGATCGGGTTCATGCTCACCGCCCTGATCTTTCGTGGCGTCGCCTTCGAGTTTCGGGCGAGGGCAACGGGATCGGGACGCCGAATCTGGGATCAGGCGTTTCACTGGGGATCGGTGGTCGCGACCTTCGCGCAGGGCCTGATCCTGGGCACGATCGTCCAGGGCGTAACCCTGGAGCAGGGACGGTTCGCCGGCGGTATGTTCGACTGGCTGACTCCCTTCAGCTTCGTCACAGGTTGCGCCCTGGTCTGGGGCTACGTGCTGCTGGGCGCCACCTGGCTGGTCATCAAGACCGAGGGAGAGCTGCTGGACTGGTCTCGGCAGGCCGCGCTGATCGCTGCGATCGTGGTCCTTGCCATGATCGCGGTCGTCAGCTTCTGGGTGCCGGCCCTCGATGTGGCTGCGGCCGACCACTGGGGTTTTAGCTACTTCGATGTCGATTGGTCGAAGCTGCTGCCGCTGATTCCGGTACCCCTATTGGTCGCGGTCTCGTTCTGGCGGCTCATCCGCGGGATACGTCGCGGTGACACCTACTCACCCTACCTATGGTCGGTGGCGTTGTTCCTGCTCGGCTACCTGGGCCTCCTGATCGGTATCTTTCCCTACATCGTGCCCTACGGGCTCACCATCGAGCAGGCCGCCGCGGCACCCAATACCCAGGGCCTGCTGCTGGTCGGTGCGCTGGTGATGCTGCCGATCATCCTCGGCTATACGGTGTATGTGTACTGGGTCTTTCGCGGCAAGGTGACGTCCGATGCCGGATACCACTGAGGCCCATCACGAGGAAGACCGGCCGGGGTCGTTGAAGGCGGCGAAGGCCTTCTCGCCGCCCATTGAGTTGACGACACCCTGAGCCTTCTCGCTCATGGTCTTTGCTTCGTCCGTGTTGGCCATGTCTGCGGCGATGGCCGTGGACATGGGCGCTGCGCCTGCGATGGTGGCGACGATCTTGTACATGTTGTCGTTCCCTCGATGGACGTCGTTGGTGGGAACGGCCGAAAATAGACCGATTGGCGCCCGGGTCCGGCGGTCGGGGCGGTAGTCTCGGGGAAGGCGGTGGGGGAAGCCACACCGGAGATAGACACAGGTCAGCTCACCCGATGGTAGATGACGGCGACTGAACCGCCAAGGACGGAATCTTCAGGTGACGCCGTGGCGTGGGCCAAGGGGCGAGCCGGCGGGTCCCGGTTCGAGATTGCGGAAACCGCCTGGTCGAACGGCCTGTCGATACGGTCTCTTGATAACTCATCGCCTCGCCTTGGCCTGACGCCGGCTGGCGTAGAGCAAGGGCTCCGTGTATCCATTCGGCTGCTCGACGCCCTTGAAGATGAGATCGCAGGCGGTCTGGAAGGCGATGCTTTCATCGAAGTTCGGCGACATGGGCCGGTAGAATGCATCCCCCGCGTTCTGTGCGTCGACCTTTGCCGCCATGCGTTTCAGGGTGTCCAGGACCTGTTGTGCCGTGCAGATCCCGTGACGCAGCCAGTTGGCGATATGCTGGCTGGAGATTCTCAGTGTCGCCCGGTCTTCCATCAGGTTGACGTCGTGGATGTCCGGGACCTTGGAGCACCCGATTCCCTGGTCGATCCAGCGGACGACGTAGCCGAGAATGCCCTGTGTGTTGTTGTCCAGTTCCTGCTGAATCTCCTCGGGACTCAAGCGTGTGTTTCCCAGAAGCGGCAGCTGCAGAATTCGACCGATGTCGGTGCGCGGGCGGCGCCTGATTTCATCCTGCCTTTCGAATACGTCAACCTTGTGGTAGTGGATGGCGTGCAGGACCGCCGCTGTGGGTGAGGGGACCCAGGCAGTGTTGGCGCCCGCCAGCGGATGGTTGATCTTGGTGTCGACCATACTGCGCATCTCATCCGGCATGGCCCACATCCCCTTGCCGATCTGTGCCTTGCCTTGCAGACCACAGGCAAGACCGATATCGACGTTCGAATCTTCATAGGCCGCGATCCAGTCCATCTCCTTGAGCGTCCCTTTGCGGGCCACGGGACCGGCTTCCATGCTGGTATGGATCTCGTCACCGGTGCGGTCCAGGAAACCCGTATTGATGAAAACCACACGTTCCCGGGCGGCGCGGATACATTCCTTCAGGTTCAGCGAGGTACGGCGCTCCTCGTCCATGATCCCCATCTTGATGCTGAACCGGGGCAGTCCGAGGGCATCCTCGATATGAGCGAAGAGGATGTTGGTAAACTCGACTTCCTCCGCCCCGTGCATCTTGGGTTTGACGATATAGATGCTTCCCGTCTTCGAATTCCTGAGCGGTCCCTGCCCCCTCAAGTCATGCAGGGCGATCAGGCTGGTGACGAAACCGTCGAGTATCCCTTCCGGGATCTCGTTTCCGCCATCGTCGAGCACGGCATCGGTGTGGATGAAGTGGCCCACGTTTCGAACCAGCAGCAGGCTGCGGCCGGGCAGGGAGTAGTCGCCGCCGTCGGGCGCGGTATAGTGCCGGTCCGGGTTCAATCTGCGAGTAATGGTCTTGTCGCCTTTTCGAAAGGTCTCGGACAGATCGCCCTGCATGAGTCCAAGCCAGTTCCGGTAGGCGAGTACCTTGTCGTCGGCATCCGCGGTGGCGACGGAATCCTCGCAGTCCTGAATGGTGGTGATCGCCGCTTCGAGGATCACGTCCTTGATGCCGGCGGCGTGGGCCTTGCCGACGGGATGCTGGCGATCGATCTCAAGTTCGACATGGAGCCCGTTGTTACGCAGCAGGATTGCGGACGGCTCCTTGGGGTTGCCGTCGTAGCCGGCAAACCGATCGGGATTCGACAGGCCCGTCGATGTGCCGTTGGACAGGGTGATCAGCAGTCGCCCGTCGTCGACCGAGTACCTGGAGACATGCTGATGTTTGGCGTCGAGAACCGGAAATGTCTCGTTCAGAAACGCCATCGCATAGGCGACCACCCTGTCTCCGCGGACCGGGTTGTATCTCTCGCCGATTTCCGCTCCATCGCTCTGCGGGACGACGTCGGTGCCGTAGAGTGAATCGTACAGACTGCCCCAGCGGGCATTGGCCGCATTCAGTGCGAAACGGGCGATGGTGACCGGCACGACCAGTTGAGGCCCCGGGACCTTGCAGATTTCCGGGTCCACGTTCTCCGTGCCGATCGTGAAGTCCTCGCCTTCCGGTCGCAGGTAACCGATGTCTCGCAGGAATGTTCGGTAGACCTCCGGGTCGTGTGGCTCGCTTCCGTGCTCACGGTGCCATTCGTCGATACCGGCCTGTATTCTGTCGCGTTCTTCGAGCAGGGCCTTGTTCTTCGGACCCAGATCGGTGAGGCATTCCTCCAGTGAGGTCCAGAACGCATCCGGTTCGATGCCGGTGCCGGGAATGATGTCGTTGGATACCAGGTCGTAGAGGACCTTCGCAACCTGCAGGCCGCCGACTTGAACATGCTGGGTCACTGAGGATCCTCGCTTTCGCCTGGTTGTAAGCGGTTTGATGCGATCGGTGCACGGCGGTTGTCCACCATGAACGGTATCGGATGCAGGCAGGTGTCGGGGAAAATCCCTCGGTACGTTGGCCACGATCCGTATACATCGGCGCGTTTTCCTGATTGCACTGATCCAAGATACCAGATTCAGTTGGATACGGCCCCCCTGTTGCCCTTGAACCTTGACCTGACAACCACAACAACGCATTCGGGAATGGGTGCGGTTCGCCAGTCCCGTGCAGCACCAGGCGGGGTACGACCACCGGTTGATCGGTCCCATGATAACTTCGAGGAGCGCCGCCAACCAGCGGCCATGCCTGCAAAACGCCATACAACGTGTCGATATGTCGTCACCGGCTGAACCCGGAAGGTGTCCTTCGTCACGGTCGACGTTTATACAGGGTGAGTAGGTGTGCGAAAATCAGCGACCAAACGGTCTGCCGGGTTCTCCCAAGGTGATGCCCCACACCCCGATCCCGCGGCGTTCGGCGATCCTCTCCAGGGCCTTGTATTCGAATGGCGCCTCGGGCAGCGCCATCGCCCAGCCGCGCTCGATCAGGTAGGCCGCCAGATCGTCGCCCTTGACGGTGCAGATCGCGTTGATGCTGCCGTCGGCGTAGTGCTCCTGCGGTTCGCAATGGACGAAGTTTGCGCCCTTCTTGAAATCGAGCGCCAGGGCCGCGCGGCTGCCGCAGGTCTGTGGGCGGCGAAAGGTCATGCAGGTGCGCGCGGTCTCGGGGATGTAGATCCCGTAGAGGTGGATCGTCCGGTTGCGCATGCGCAGGGTGCCGTCGTCGTTGATAAAGGCAAAACTGGAGATTTCGGCGGCCGTGGCCGTTGCCGCGGTAAGCAGTGTGGCCAGGAGTAGTTGCGCGTACTGCGCAAGTGTCCGGTGGGGGAATGGGGTTCGGGTCATATCAAGAATGGGTTTCCAGGTCGGTATAGCCGTTTCCGGTACCGGGCGTTGAGCGGGTTCTCTGCGCGGGTTATTATGCCGTGGGTTATCGATCTATGATCGGGAAACACTGGTGGGATCGCAACATAGGTGTAGGCGGTAAGACGTGAAGACGACAGACTCACCTCGACCTCGATAGCGGTGTAGCCCGGTCCTTCCACTGCATCAAGGTCCGGTTTTTCGTGCGCATCCATCTCGTATACCGCGCCCCAGAGACGGTCGTTCGGGTCTCCCGTGGCGTGGCAATCGCACTTGCCGGAACCATCTCCCCCCAGCTTGTGGAACCGCAGCGTCCGTCCGTCGACATGGCCGGAGCCGACCAGGCGCGCGGAAGGCGCCCGTTCGCGCAGCCGTTGCGGGAGCAGATTGGAACCGTAGGCGAAATACCGCAGCCGGGTAGTCACGATGTCTGACTACGTCCAGCCAGGACGGCCGCGAGATCGAGCGCCGCGTGCAGACTGCCGGCGTCCGCCTTGCCCGTACCGGCGATTTCAAGCGCCGTGCCGTGATCCACGGAGGTGCGGATCAGCGGCAGACCCAGCGTGACGTTGACCGCCTTGCCGAAACCTGCGTACTTGAGCACGGGCAGACCCTGGTCGTGGTACATGGCCAGCACCGCATCCGCGCATCGAAGGTGATCGGGCGTGAAGACGGTATCGGCGGGCAGGGGGCCCTCGAGGTCCAGTCCCTCGGCACGCAGGGCTTCGATTGCGGGAGAGATCACCTCGATCTCCTCGCTGCCCAGGTGCCCGCCTTCTCCGGCGTGCGGGTTGAGCCCGCAGACCAGGATCTTCGGGAACCCGATACGGAACCTCGAACGCAACTCCCCGTCGAGGATCCTCGCGACGCGCGTCAATCGCTTGTGCGTGATCGTTTTCGCGACCTTCGCCAGGGGCAGGTGCGTCGTCACGAGCGCCACGCGCAGTCCCGGGGCAGCCAGCATCATCACGGGATGACCACCGACGTATTCGGCGAGAAATTCGGTGTGGCCGGTGAAGGGGATCCCGGCTTCATTGATGATGGCCTTGTGCACGGGTCCGGTGACCATTGCGCCGAAACGGCCTTTCATACAACCGTCCGCCGCGACGCGGAGCGTCTCCAGGACGTATTCCGCGTTGGCTGGATCCGGTTTGCCGCAGATTGTCGCAGCCGGGCGCGGTACGGGGAGGACATCGAGCGTATTCCACTCGGGTACTGGCAATTTGTCGTTGCCGGGACCGACCGACCGGATCCTCAGGTGCCGACCCAGGATATCGGCGCGTTCATTCAGCAAAGACGGATCCGCGATCACGACGGGTGCCAGGTTGGCGTGCGTCGAAGCGATCATGACCGCCAGGTCGGGGCCGATGCCGGCGGGCTCCCCTGGCGTCAGGGCGATTCTCGGTGGTGGGTTCACGACTCCCTGGGGCCGGTGGTGCGGTGACCGGAACTGTCCGGGGCCACGGGTTCAGGCGTGCTCCGCGAGCCGATCTACGACGCGATCGATCCGGTCATGGGGGCTCATGTCGGTTCGACGTACTCGACATAGCTTTCGTCCTTGAGGCGGCGAATCCACAACTCGGTCTCTTCTTCGGCCTTGCGCTGAAACAGGATTTCCCGGGCGCGGGCACGCAGGGCTTCCTGCGAATCATCGGACTCGCGTCGCTCCAGCACCTCGACGATATGCCACCCGAACTCGGTCTTGAACGGTTCGCTGACTTCACCGATGGGCAGGCCGTTCATGACTTCCTCGAATTCAGGCGCTAGCGCGCCGGCGCTCTGCCAGCCGAGGTCCCCTCCCTGCACTGCGCTCGCGGTGTCGTCCGAATTTCCTTTTGCCACCACGCCGAAGTCGTCGCCGTTGACGATCCGGTTGCGCAGTCCTTCCAGGGTACGGCGCGCCTCATCGTCGCCTGTCAGGGCGCTGGTCTTGATCAGGATATGCCGCGCATGGGTCTGCTGAACGTTTTCACCGCCGACTTGGCCGCGCGATTCTTCCAGCTTGATGATGTGGAACCCGCTCGGGCTCCTCAGCAGCTCGGCGACCTCCCCCGCAGCCATATCGGAGACTGGCCTTGCAAACAGGTCCGGAAGTTCCGTCGCCTTCCGCCAGCCCAGATCGCCGCCCTCCAGGGCGTTCTGACCGTCGGATTCCTGGATGGCCAGGCGTGTGAAATCCTCGCCGTCCACGGCCCGCTGGCGGATCTCCTCGGCCCGTTTCCTGGCCGCGGCGACCTGTTCCGGCGTGGCGGCTTCCGGCACGGTGATCAGGATATGGCGAATCCGGTATTCCGCCTCGCTGCTCAGTTGTGCCTGCTGTCCGGCGAGGAATTCGTCGACCTCCTGTTCGGTCACCTTGACCCGTCCACCGATGACCCTGCTGCGCAGCTTTTCGACGGTGAGTTCGTCGCGAAGCTGGTTTCTGAATGCCGAAAACTGGATGCCTTGCTCCGCCAGTGCGTTGCGGAACTGCGTCAGGTTCATCCCGTTCTTGCCCGCCATCTCCCGCATCATGTCGTTGAGCGTCAGGTCGTCGATTCGGATGCCGCGCCGGTCTGCGATATCCAGTTGCAGACGTTCCACGACCAGGCGGTCCAGCACCTGCTTGCGCAGGACATGCTCCGGTGGCAGGCGGGAGAGCTGGTCCTCGTTCAGCCGTTGCAGGATCATGTTGTAGCGTGCGTCCACTTCCGATTCCATGACCGCGTCGGATTCGACCAGGGCGAGGACGCGGTCGATCGGTTCATCGTCCGCTTCCTGGGCCCATGGGGCGGCAGTCAGCGCCATCAACGCGGCCAGCGTCAGCACCGGGACGAACAGTGGTACACGCCGTTGCCTGACGGTACGTAGCGGGTGTCGGTGAGCGGATGCCGGTATACGGGGTTTCATCATGTCAGATCGTGTTGCGGGGATCGGGCCCGGTGCTTCGATTCGCGAACTGGACCCGCACGTCATCGTAACATACGCCGGTGCGTGGATCGTGCCCGCCGGGACAAACCAGCGGCCGTCGGGACGGTGGATCAGTACGGCGAATCGAAGCCGATAATGCTCTTCTCGAGCAGTTCGTTGATGTTGCTGCCGAGCTCGGTGAGTCCCTTGAGCACGAACTGGAACTGAATCGAGGTGCTGTATTCGCTGTCGTCGCCGGTATCAGTGGGTGCGCCGGAGATAAAGTGGCGCCCGACCAGGCGTGCGGCCCAGCAGCAGCTTTCGTACTCGATGCCGGCGAGTATGTTCTGATTACGCTCGTTGAGAAAGTCGTAGTTCCAGCGCCCTATCACGAGCCATCTCGGTGTCAGGGGATAGACCAGCGATATATCCCCCTGTTCGAACTGCCCGACCCGGGCGCTGTAGCCGATGTTGAGCAACCGCCTGCCGTGACCGCGGTAGCGCAACCGCGCCGAGGTGCGTTCGAATTGGACATTGAATGGATCCCACTGTGTGTTGGCCTGGATGCGCCATTGCGGGCTGATGTTGAACACACCGTCGACGACCAGATTGGAGACGTCGTCGGTCTCCGGGGTGCCGCCCGGCAGGGTGACCTCCCGATCGGCGAAATAGACGACCTGACCGATGCCGAGCGTGGCCCTCTCGATCCCCTGGGACGGATCGACGAGGGAACTGCTGAGCGCCAGGGTAAGTTGGTTGGCGTCGCCGACGCGGTCCGCTGAGGTGAAACGGTTGTCTCGAAACATCTGGGCAAAGGTGAAGTCGAACTGCGAGGTGTCGAAGACCGGGATGTCGTCCTGGTTGACGAAGGGTGTGTAAAGGTAGAACGCGCGCGGTTCCAGGGTCTGGATCATCTTGCCCCCGAACAGCGGTCTGTCGAAGATCAGACCCGAGTCCAGTGCGACGCTCGGAATGCTGCGGGTCGGATTGACGGGCTCTCCGGGCAGCGTGTCCTGCAGTCCGTAACCCGTAAACCGCAGAATCGCCTTTGGTTTCAGAAAATATCCGGGCCGGATCAGGGGCCGCTCCAGTGCGAGCCTGCCGTCGAGCCGCCCGCCGGTGACGCTGTCGGCGCGTTCGAAATTGACGAACTCACCCCGGAAGTCGAATCCCAGGCCGAGCAGTTCCTCGGGGCGGCGCGCCGTCAGGAGAAACTGGGGCAGGCTGGCGTAGGGAAGATTGGCATTGGAGACCGCCGGATCGATGGTCTGAAGATCCTGTACCCTTGATAGCAGATTCCAGAAGCCGCCGTTGTAGGAAAGTTCGGCGCGACGCTGCAGGAAACTCTGGCTGGTCTGCTCGATTGAGCTGCCGAGGTCCTCGAAGTAGTTGTCGTCGGACACCGATGTATACAGGATGTTCGAACTCCATCGATTCGTAATCCGCGTCGTATTCCTGAAATCGATCAGATACCGGGTTTCATCGGCCTCGCGGTCGGGCAGGACCTCGAAGTGGGCCTCACCCTGCGTGCCGGGAAAAAGGTAGCGGAAATCGGGGCGCCACTGGATGCCTCGATCGCTAAGCAGGCGCGCCGTGAGGGTGGCGTCGTAATTGGGTGCCAGGTTGAAGTAGTACGGCACGACGATCTCGACGCCGGATTTCGACGTATTGCCGAACGAGGGGATCAGAAAACCGCTACGGCGACGGTTGTCGAGCGGGAACTGCGCGTAGGGTGTGTACAGGACCGGTACGTCCTTGATTCTGAACAATGCGTGCCAGGCGCTTCCGATACCCTCCTTCTGGTCCAGGGTCACATCCTTGCCGTAGAGCGACCAGTCATTCTTGCCGACTGGGCAGGTCGTAAAGGTCGCATTGCGAAGGTCCACGACGTCGGGCTCGTCGCGTAGGGCGTATTCCGCCCGCCCACGCGCGTGCCGCTGCTCGATGTTGTAGTGGACGTCGAAGGCCTCCATGTCTCCGGTATCGAGCAGCATTCTGGCTTCGGGCGCGCGCAGAGACAGCCCGCGGTCACTGAACAGGATGTCGCCCTCGGCCTCAACCTTGTCGGTGAACTGGTAGTAGCGAAGCACGTCGGCAGCGAGGGACCGCCCCCCCTGGGTCGCCCGGGCGTCACCCGTGAACAGTCCCTCGCCCGTCAACCGGTCGAACAGGCCCTGATCCGAGGTCAGCTCCACCGGATCGCCGGGTGAGGTCTCGGGATAGGACACCTCGTCCGGCGGCGCGTCACCGCACAGTGCCCACAGAGACCCCTCCGCTGCCGCCGCAGTGGTCATGAACAAGCCTGCCGCGAGAGCCGTCAGTGTCTTGCGCAGCACGGCGTCGTCATGCCACGGAGCGCGTCGCTTGCCCTGTATCCCGTCCGCAGGTTTGGTCGCGGTCCGGCTGACTGGAGTTGGCGGATCACCAGTGACTCGCGCGATACCGGCTCCCTGCACCTGCCCGGCGAAGGCGATTGCACAGCGGCCCCCGGTGCATCCCGCGCTGCATCCTTCTCATTCACGGTCTAGCGTTCCCCCAAACGCGATTCTTCAGCGGATATTAGCCGATATGACAAACGGCCTTCATCCCGAAACGGGGAAACCCGGTAATGCCCTTGGTCTGGAGCCGTGCCAAGGACCGGCGGCCTGCTGTAGTAATTTTCCGACACGGCGCTGCGTTCGCGTCCTACCTGGCGCGCCTCCAATCTCCGATACCCCAGCCACGGTGAATCGGCGACACTGTTCATCACTGGAACGGGGTTTCGCAGCAACCGGTCGGCAAGGGACAACGCTTGATCGGGAAGGGAAGCAAATCGCGGCGCAACGGACGCACCATGGACGGACGCGGCAGGGAAGACCGTTTCAGGGATTCTCGAAGGATCGGGTGACCACAGGGTTGTGGTCGGGGATGCCCGCCGGGACGCGGGCGGGTCAGGGGATGACCGCTGAGGATCGGATTCGGCAGGGACGCCGGGGCAGGGAAGGCCGGTTGCGGGCTCGCGAGGGATCAGCGGCTCGAAGGGGCGGGACGCCCTGTTTCATGGATGAAATTCAAAGGGACGATTGAATGCCCGGCACGATTGTGCCGGGCTTTTTTTTGCGTCCTTCCAAGCCCCTTCATGTTTCACCGGGAGGATTCCTCCGGGAAAATTTCCGCTCACCGGGGTATGCTTTCGCAGATCTGCAACAATCCGTGGAGCAATCCATAAGGAGCCCACATGAACTTTCCCGCACCGTTCTACCGCTGGCGGCCGCATCCCTGGCATGGACTCGAGGTTGGTCCGAAGCCGCCGGAGATCGTCCACGCCTACATCGAGATTTCGCCCAACGATGCGGTCAAGTACGAACTGGACAAGGTCACCGGCTATTGCCGTGTCGATCGTCCCCAGCAGACCTCGTCGCTTCCCCCTACCCTGTATGGCCTGATTCCGAGGACCTATTGCGGGCACCGTGTCGGTTCGCTTCTCGAGGGTGCACAACGGGGGGACAAGGATCCGCTGGATATCTGTGTGCTCAGCGAGCGTCCCATCAATCGTTCCGACGTGATTCTCAACGCGCGCGTCGTCGGCGGTCTGCCGATGAACGACCACGGTGAGGCCGACGACAAGATTATCGCCGTACTCGAGGTCGACGATCTCTGGGGAGAGGTCAACGATATCTCCGAGGTGCCCTCCGCCCTGGTGGAGCGCCTGCGCCACTATTTCCTGACCTACAAGCTGGTACCAGGCGAGGAGAGCAAGGTCTCGATCTCAGGAATCTACGGTCGGGAGCGTGCAATGGAGGTTATCGAGGCGGCAATTGCCGACTACGAGGAGGAGTTCGGCAGCTAGCAGCCTGTCGGGTTTAGGAACAATCTACTGCGCTGATGGGAGAGCGGCCAAAAAATCCCCGATTCCTCGTTGCGTAGGCCCACTATGCGCCTCGAAATCGTGAACTTTTTGTCTCGCTCTCCCACCATGCTCGCTACGATCGCCTAAATCCGACA